>CACXSS010000074.1:0-2598 GCA_902770245.1 uncultured Planctomycetota bacterium
GACGCAGCCGGAAACCTCCTCTGGATGTAGCCCGTCCTCGGGCTACTTTGCTGGTATTAGGAAAACTCTTTCGCAGGACTCCCCCTCCGCCTTGCTGGTTTGCGACTGTCAAAACTCGCTCCCGTTGGTCGCTTTATTTTCCGTACTAATATTTATACTTTTTCTACTTGAAATTTCCCGAAAAATGAGCTATTAGCTCCTAGCCGCTAGCTTGATTATTCCTGTTTCTTGCGATAACGCACGAATCTGGTTTATCAAGCTAGGAGCTAGAAGCTTAACTTCGCGTGAGTCTTTAACGACCGTTTCGTTACCGTACTTCCTTCGCTGCGTCCAATAACGCTTTGTGCAATTCTTCCGTATGAGTCAGCAGAAATAAATGCCCTCCCTTGGGAATAATCAAATCCGCATTCGTATTCTTTGCGGGAATTATCCAGTCGTTGGCGCCATGAATTTGAATTATGTCGGGAAACGGCTCTTCGTTCCGATTAGACGCGCCAAACGCCCAGACAAACGACATTTTCAAAAAATATGTCATACGCCAAGTTGGCGATTGCAGAAACTGCTGACAAACCTTTTTGTATTTCGAGGGCGCCGCTAACAGGATTGGCAGCGCCGCCAGCTTGCTCAATAGAATCAAGACGTACGCAATCCAGGTAAAATAAACGAAAAGGGGATACCCAAGTCTGTACCAGCGCGGAAACTCCTTGCCGCTTTTTACGGAGGAAAGCAGAATGCAGCGTTCAGCATGAATCTCTTTGGCAATATACGGAGCAAGCGTGCCGCCAAAAGAAAGACCAACAACTATACATCGAGACGACGGCGTAACGGTTTGAGCAAGCCGCCTGGCGTACTCTTCCAACCGTTCCGCAGGCAGCGGTTCAATCCAATCGACGGCAGCGCTTCCCGGCAGGGAGGACAATTCTTTTTCGAATATTCTGGAATCGACTCCTAATCCCGAAACGAATATGAATTGCATTTTTAAGGGTTCTCCAATAAAATCCTGGGGTCTGACACCTGTTCCAACTTGGGGAACAATCCATACGCTTAGTGTATCCCATTCCACGACAAATTACAAGCCGGGAACGCAGGGGGGAAATCGAGAAAACGAAAGAACTTCCCCTGACTCGTCGGTCGCTTGCGGCGGAAGCCTCCAAAAATCTCGAGAACGCGGAACCCCTCCGACCCGCTGGTTCGCGGGTGTCTCAGCCTGCCGAAGAATTCTCACGCAAAGTCCGCAAAAATGAAAGGCGGTAATGAAGCGAGCGCAGCGAGCGGAATTACGCAGTTCGCCGAAGGCGAACCAAAAGTTTGAAGCGTGTATACCAAACCGACGAAGCCGGAAACCTCCTCTGGATGTAGCCCGTCCTCGGGCTACGTTGCAGGTACAAGAAATAATTTATTTCGTAGGACAGCCCGACCGAACCCCCGACGCTCGGCAGTCCTCTGCCGCAAAAGAAATCTCACGCGGAGATGCGGAGCCGCGGAGGATGAAAGGCGGTAATGAAGCGAGCGCAGCGAGCGGAATTACGCATTCGCCGGAACGGCGAACAAAACGCCGAGAATTGTTCATACCGAATCGACGCAGCCAAAAACCTCCTTTGGATGTAGCCCGTCCTCGGGCTACGTTGCAGGTACAAGAAATAATCTATTTCGTAGGACAGCCCGCCCGAACCCCCGGCGCTCGGCAGTTCCCTACCGCAGAAGAAATCTCACGCAAAGTTCGCAAAAATGAAAGGCGGTAATGAAGCGAACTCAGCGAGCGGAATTACGCATTCGCCGGAACGGCGAACAAAGCGCCGAGAATCGTTCATACCGAATCGACTCAGCCGAAAACCTCATGTCCTCGGGCGCCTTGCTGGTACAAGAAATAAACTCTTTCATAGAACACTCCCTCTGTCCTGCTGGATCGCGGCTGTGTCAGCCGCCGCAGAAAAAAAGTATGCCCCCAATTCTGCACACTCGGTAGACAAATAGGACGACATAATATCCCAAAATAGACAATTCAGCCATATACGGCAAATCAGAAAATATTCCGCAAGTCTGTAAACACAATAGACATATCAAAAAATAAGCCTTATTTCAATTTCTTGAAATAAGGCGGTACTACCCCCAAGGGGAGTCGAACCCCTGTAACAGGACTGAGAATCCTGTGTCCTGGGCCACTAGACGATGGGGGCGCAGGGAGAATGAGCGCATAAAGAACGCTCAATGCATTTTTTATACTCCAAAATATACCAATAATCGACGAATTGTCAAGCCCCCCTATTCCTTGATTTTAATTTTGGGGTACAATAGACGGCAGATTCAAGTGGAGCGCCGGCGTGGTTGCAGATCCGGTCAGGGCGCTCCAGCGGTTAGAAATGATCATCGTTTCCCCCACCTTTCTATAAGGAGAATTCATGACTCAGACAATCGGATTTACGGAATTGAAAAAGATGTTGCTGGCGGCGGTCGAAACGATTCGCACCAACAAGGACGAACTGTGCAAGCTGGACGGCGTTTGCGGCGACGGCGATCACGGGGTAGCCGTTACACGCGCCATGGAAGCGATCGAAGCGGCGATTCACGACTACCAGGGCGAGAACATAGCGGACTTCG
>CACXSS010000074.1:2610-18517 GCA_902770245.1 uncultured Planctomycetota bacterium
CGGACTTCGTCAAAGCCGCCGGCTGGGGCGTAATGAGCATTGACGGCGGATCGACCGGCCCTCTGTTCGGCTCGTTTTTTATGGGCATGAAAGACGGCGCGCCGGCTGACAACGTCATTAACGGCGCGGCGATGGCGGCTATGTTTGCCGCCGGTCTGAAGAAAGTTCAGAAACGCACTCAGGCGCAGCCGGGAGACAAAACGCTCATCGACACGCTCGTTCCGGCGATTGAAGCGGCAAACGCAGCGGCGGCAGCGGGCGACGACCTCGACGTCGTTGTTAAAAAGGCGGCGGACGCTGCCTGGGCTGGCTCGGAAAATACCGCAACCATGCAAGCCAAATTCGGACGCGCTAAAAACCTCGGCGAAAAATCTATCGGATCTATCGATCCCGGCAGCCGTTCCATGGCTCTGATCTTCAAAGCCTTCGCGGAAAATATCTAAAAAAAGCGGCGAGAGATAAAGTGTTTTGACTGCGAAATTCCCCCTTCGCAGTCAAAATACGTCATCAGATGTTCCTTGACGTCTTTTAATAGACAAAATTTCTGATCTCTACAGTCTACCGTCCTCTAGCGCTTGACCAATTAGGAATAATTGGGTAGAGTATAATTTATGAAACGAAAAACGCCGAACAATAACCAGAAATCTACAAAAAAGAAGTCGCAAACCGGCGCCGTCTCCAAAGTTGAAAAGTATTCAAAACAGTGGTACGAGAATTCCAGCGCTATTCGTGAAGAGAGTTTGGAAGTAATCACACATATTGATCGTTATTCTGACGAAAAGGTTTCTGAGACGTTATTTGATTTTTACTATGTATCTCAAAGCGGAGATGAGAAATACATTTTCCCTCTGTTAAACTGCGGCAAAGACAATATTGTATGTCAAGCGTTTCATACTCTCGGCAGAATGAAAATGTATGATCCGATGTTTTCGTTCCTGATGGAAATAATCAATAGTCAGGATAACGCCTACTATGACAAGCTAAAGTCTGAAGCGATATTTCAGGTGTCCCGTTATGCAAAAGAAAATAAGCTAGCGGCAGAAAAAATAAAGAGTTTGTTTTCGGAAGACATGTTTGACCTTTTATCTTTGGGATATCAGCTTGACGTTTTAGGAGCCGTTTGTTTTTTAACAGACGTTGAACTCTCGAGCAGCGAGGAAAGAGCGTTTACGTATCGTCAGTACAGCCCCAATTCTGCCGAATACGAACGTTTACGGGAAACCCTGACGCTCAAGCTGGACAATCATATAAAGAACTTGCGATAAGCGTTATTTAGATCGTTGCGGGCGATACGCCTGCGAACCGGGCTCATCCAAGTGCAATCGCGGGAAAAAGTTGAACCGCTGCGCGGTTCAATGCGTAATTCCGCTCGTTACGCTCGCTCCATTACCGTCTTTCATTTCTTTGCGAACTAGAGCGTGAGATTTTCTTCGGCGAACTTACGTCCGCGATCCAGTAAGATTATCGGTTTCGTCGCAGTGCGAGTGCGGGGCATTGGACAAGGCGGCGCCTAGGGGCGCCGCACTCCCCGCGCAAGCGATCGTCTTTGCGTTACGCTTGCGTAATTGCTAATTGCTAATTGCAAATTGCTAATTTATTCCTGCAATTGATCGAGGACGATTTGCGCCGCTTCTGCCAGTTTGACGTGGTTGTTCATGGCGACTTTTCTCAAGAACGCGTGCGCCTCGTTCTCGTCTGTCTGGTACATAGCCATGAGTTTTTCTTTTGCTCGAAGGATCGTTTTCGATTCCTTGAGCATGCTCTCCAAAGACAAAATTCGATTAGAAAGGCGATGCACCTTCGTCTGAACCTGCGACAGCACTGTTATCGTGTGCAGCAGCAGTTCAGGCGAAATCGGCATCTCCAAATAGACGCTGCCTGTAGATTTGGGAGCGCTTTCCATGCCGGCGCGGTCAAGCAGCACGATGATTTGAGAAACGTCCTGAAGTATTTCCGCCGTCGCCAAGCCGGACATGTCCTGCAGACGCTGAGACAATACAACCAGGTCTGGAACGAGCTGTCGGCATCGACGGATCGTTTCATTCCCGCTTGCGCTGACGCCCAAGACCTCGTGCCCCGCTTCCAAAAGCAGGGCGGTCAGTCGGTCTGTCAGCTGAACATTCTGTGACGCTATGAATATGGTGGACATGAATCAAAAGTGCAATTGAGAGTTGCAAAGGGGTGAAAGGCGGTAATGGAGCGACCAGCGGGAGCGGAATTACGCATTCGCCGTAAGGCGAACCAGCTTCTGTGAAAGCGTAACTTCATTCGCTGCGCTCATTCCGTTACCGCCTTTCAATTCTGCCTCAATACCTTGCCAGATACCGATCCAGTTCCCACTGATGAACCTGGACGCGGTAGGAATCCCATTCGAGGTTCTTGGCTTCGACGTACTTGCTGTAAATGTGTTCGCCGAGGGTTTCGCGAACCAGACCGTCCGCCTGCATGGCTTCGATAGCGCGCTTCAGACCGCCGGGGAGGGACTCGATTCCAGCTGCCTTGCGTTCCTCGTCCGTCATCTTGAAGATGTTCGTATTGACCGGGGCGGGCGGAGTGAGCTGCTTCTTAATGCCGTCCAGACCGGCGCGGAGGATAACCGCCAAGGCGAGGTACGGGTTGCAGGACGGGTCGGGGCAGCGCAGTTCGATTCTCGTGCCGTTTCCGCGGGCGCCGGGGATGCGAATGAGCGGGCTGCGGTACGAGACGCTTGTACGAATTGACCAGCGGGTTGGTAATGGCGACGATTCCGCGAATGTGCGCCAGAACGCCAGCCATGAACTGGTACGCCGTCTGTGACAGTCCTTCCGGGTCGGCAGGGTCGCAGAAGGCGTTCTTGTCGTCTTTGGAAAGGCTCATATTGACGTGCATTCCGCTGCCGTTGATTCCGAAAATCGGCTTGGGCATGAACGTGGCGTGAAGTCCGTGACATTTCGCAATTGTCTTCACGACCAGCTTGAACGTTTCGATGTTGTCCGCAGTGCGAAGGGCTTCGTCGTACTTGAAGTCGATTTCGTGCTGACCGTAGGCAACTTCGTGGTGCGAGGCTTCGATTTCAAAGCCCATGTCTTCCAGGGTCAGGCAGATGTCGCGCCGAACGTTTTCGCCCATGTCATTTGTGCCGAGGTCAAAATACCCGCCTTTGTCGGTCGTCTGAACGGTGGGAACGCCGTTGGCGTCGGGCTGAAGGAGGAAGAACTCGCATTCCGGACCGACGTTGAATCCGAATCCCATGTCCTTGGCTTCCTGGAGAACTTTTTTGAGGATGTATCGCGGGTCGCCTTCAAACGGGGTCTGGTCAGGACGGTAGACGTCGCAGATGAGTCGGGCGACTTTGTTTTGCTGCGGACGCCACGGGAAGATAACGAACGAATCGTAGTCCGGGCGAAGATACATGTCGGATTCTTCGATTCGGACGAACCCTTCGATTGAAGAGCCGTCGAACATGCACTGGTTGTTGAGGGCTTTTTCGAGCTGGCGGGCGGTAATGGCGACATTCTTCAGAGCGCCGTAGAGGTCAGTGAATTGAAGACGAATAAAACGGACGTCGTTTTCACGCGCCATTTCCAGAATCTGTTCCTTGGTGAGTTTACTCATGATACCTTTCTGACAGGTTAGGCGTCGAACTAAAGACTTGTAACAGGTTTTCAATTCGATGCGGACATAAAAAAACGCCTCCGGGAAAACGGAATGTAACATCTGTTTCTCCGGAAGCGCCGTTGCTTCTCAAACTTTACCGTTAGTATACCCGCCGTCAAAAAGCTGTCAAGTCAAAAGTCCAAAATCGGGATTATTTCGATCAATTTTCATCGGCAATTTTGCCGGGATGTCAAACAGGCGTTTGCAAATCGATAAATTTTGATCTTTACGGTTTGTCCTTGTATACAGCGGACGAAACGCGGTTTTTGAAAGTCGATAAAAAAAGAGCGAATTCTTTCCGCTCCGGCAAAATCGCCGGATAAAATCGTTTGAAAAAACGGCTCAAAGGGAACTTTTCTCTTGACGCCTTTTCTCCTTGCGGTATACTTGACGTCGTTATGTGAAAGCAACGGCGCTTTCGGAGTTCGACGGTTTTAGAACGTGACGACCGTCGTTCTTCGGAAGCGTTTTTTTGTTTAGTGCATAGTGCGTAGTGCATAGTGCATAGTTGTTAGCGGTTAGTCCCAAGAGCTATCCTTCTCGCAACTTGCAACTCGCAACTAATTAATAAGGTCTGACTTTAGACAGTCAGGAAACAGTCATGATTAAAGAATCGCTCAAAGAAGGAAACGTTCGAATTCCGTCCGGGTGCGCCATTTGCGGGATAATCGACCGAACGGGCCGCCGGTTCAACGGCAATGATATTATTGAATCAATTGCTGTTATGCACGACCGGTCAAACGGGCTGGGCGGCGGATTCGCGGCGTACGGCATCTATCCGGAGTACAAGGATTTCTACGCCCTGCACGTGTTTTACGATTCCAACGAGTCCAAAAAAACGGCGGAATCGTTCTTAAACGATCATTTTTATATTGAGACCAGCGGACGAATCCCAACGGAAAAGACGCCGACGATTCGTCAGCAGCCGAAAATCTGGCGGTATTTCGTCAAGCCGAACCGGTACAAACTCCAGGAATCGGAACTGACCGGCGAGGAATACGTCGCTCAATGCGTTTTGAAAGTCAACAGCAAGTTTGACGGCGCTTACGTCTTTTCGTGCGGAAAGAACATGGGCGTTTTCAAAGGCGTCGGCTATCCGGAAGACATCGGGCGCTTTTATCGCTTGGAAGAGTACAAGGCGTACTTGTGGACGGCGCACGGCCGATTCCCGACCAACACGCCTGGCTGGTGGGGCGGAGCGCATCCGTTCGCGCTGCTGGACAGAACCATCGTTCACAACGGCGAGATTTCCTCTTACGACGCCAACCGCCGTTACGTCGAGATGTACGGATACGCCTGCAAGCTCCAGACAGACACCGAGGTTATCACGTATCTGTTTGACCTGCTCAACCGCCGTCACGGTCTTGACCTGGAAACCGCCGCTCAGATTCTCACCGCTCCGCATTGGGAAGACGTCGACCGAATGCCGGCTCAGCAGGCGGAACGGATTCGGACTCTGCGTCAGATCTATTCCGGCGCGCTGATTACGGGTCCGTTCTCGATTATTCTCGGGTTCAACGGCGGGATGGTTGCTCTTAACGACCGACTCAAACTGAGGGCGCTCATCGCCGCCGAGGCGGGCGACCGCGTCTACGTTGCGTCGGAAGAATGCGCAATTCGCAAACTCTGCCCTCAGCCGGACAAGGTTTGGGCGTGCGAAGGAGGACAGCCGGTTATTGTTTATGCGGACTATGAGAAAGCGCATCACGAAGAGTAGAAAAGTGCATAGTGCATAGTGCCTAGTGCATAGTGAGGGAAACATTCCTAGGCACTAAGCACTAAGCACTAAGCACTTCCCCAAACAACACACAAAACACATCAACATATCATGATAGACTATACGTTACCAGAATTTTTAGTTGACCGCGACTTGAATCGGTGTATTCAATGCGGGGTCTGCGTTCGTCAATGCGCCAACGAGGTGCACGCCTTTGCGCCTAACGACCCGAAAAAGATGATTGTAGACGAACGCAAGTGCGTTAACTGCCAGCGTTGTGTAACGCTGTGTCCGACGCATGCGCTGTCGATTCGCAAGCACCCCAATCAGATGAGAGAAAGCGCCAACTGGCAGCCGCAGTTGATTAAAGAGATTTTCAAGCAGGCGGACACGGGCGCGGTACTGCTTTCCGGAATGGGAACGCCGCAGCCGTACCCGGTTTACTGGGACAAGATGCTGCTCAACGCGTCACAGGTTACAAACCCGTCAATTGACCCGCTGCGCGAGCCGATGGAAACGCGAACGTTTTTGGGTCGCAAGCCGGAACGGTTCAGTCCGGACGTCAAAAATCCGACTGTCATGCCGCCTCAATTGGAACTGAAAACGCCGATTATGTTCTCCGCGATGTCGTTCGGGTCGATCAGTCTCAACGCTCAAAAGTCGCTGGCGATGGCGGCGCAGGAGCTGGGCACGGCGTTTAACTGTGGGGAAGGCGGTCTTCATCAGGATTTGCAGCCGTACGCGAAAAACTGCGTTGTTCAGGTCGCGTCCGGGCGATTCGGCGTCTATAAAGATTATTTGATGAACTGCGCTGCGGTCGAAATCAAAATCGGTCAGGGCGCCAAGCCGGGAATCGGCGGGCATCTGCCGGGCGAGAAAGTCAACGAGGAAGTCAGCCGCACGCGCCGAATCCCGCAGGGAACCGACTCGATTTCTCCCGCGCCCCATCACGACATTTACTCGATTGAAGACCTGCGCCAGCTCATTTACGCGATTAAAGAGGCGACCAACTACACGAAGCCGGTTTTCGTCAAGATTGCGGCGGTTCACAACGCGGCGGCGATCGCGTCTGGAACGGCGCGGGCAGGCGCGGACGCGATTGTCATCGACGGCTTTCGCGGAGGCACCGGCGCCGCCCCGACTCGCGTTCGTGACAACGTCGGCATTCCGGTTGAACTGGCTCTGGCGGTTATCGACCAGCGGCTGCGAGACGAAGGGATTCGACAGCAGGTTTCCCTTATCGCGACCGGGTCGATTCGCTGTTCCACCGACGTCGTCAAGGCGATTGCCCTGGGCGCAGACGCGGTTTACATCGCTTCCGCCGCGCTGATTTCTCTGGGATGTCATTTATGCCGAAACTGTTACACCGGCAAGTGCAACTGGGGAATCGCCACACAGCGGGAAGACCTCACCCGAAGACTCAATCCTGAACACAGCTACCATCGCGCTGGCAATTTGATCAACGCCTGGACGCACGAAATTACGGAAATCATGGGCGGAATGGGTATCAACGCCGTCGACTCCCTGCGATCCAACAGAAAAGCGCTCCGGGGAATTGGACTTAACGACTCCGAACTTAGAGTTTTGGGTATCAGCGCCGCGGGGGAATGAGCTGCTAGCCCCTAGCTGCCAGCTATTAGCTTAATAAACCTGATTCTTGCGACAATGCACGAATCAAGAATAATCAAACTAGCGGCTAGGAGCTAGAAGCTAGAAGCTCTAAATTTAACCGAAAAAACAAAATTTACATAAAGAGAATAATCATGAAAAAAGTATATCCCAATGAAGATTGGTGTTTGGGCTGCAAGCTGTGCGAAGTCTATTGCGCTGCGGCTCATTCCCCATACCGAGACGTTCACGCTGCCTTTGACACGCCTGACGGGTCAAAGCCGCAAGCGGGAATTGTGGTCGAAGGCGATACGAAACATTCCATCGCTATTTCCTGCCGGCACTGCCCGGACGCGCCGTGCGTTGAAGCCTGTATTTCCGGGGCGATGCAAAAGACCTCCGACGGGGTTGTTTGGTGCGACACGACGCGCTGCGTGGGCTGTATGACGTGCGTTCTGATTTGTCCGTATGGGGCGGTTCACAAAGGCGAAGGCATGAAGACTGTTACAAAATGCGACCTGTGCTCCTGTACGGGAGAACCGGAATGCGTCCGCCACTGCCCGGCGTTTGCCCTGGAATATAAAGAGTGCGAAGCCGCACAGGCAAGTGGACGAGGTTATGCCTCCGAAAGAGCTTTTATCGGAGATAAAGACAGCCAATCAGGAACCGAACAAGTCATGGAGGAATCAGCATGAGTCTACAGAAATCCGTTACGAAAACCAAGCCTCGTCAGGTCAAGTATTTGATAATCGGCAACTCGGCGGCTGGCGTCGCCGCTGTCGAGTCTATTCGTCAGTACGACAAAACCGGGACGCTGGCAGTCGTTTCCGACGAGCCGTGGCATACGTATTCCCGACCGCTGATTTCCTATTTGCTGGAAGGGAAAACGACTCAGGAGAAGATGCGGTATCGCGGCGATTCGTTTTATCAGACTTATTCCGTCGAGACGCACCTGGGCGTTCGCGCTGAAAAACTCGATACAAAAAAGCGAACAGTCGCCCTGTCTGACGGTTCCGTTTTGGAATACCAAAAGCTGCTCTTGGCAACCGGGAGCGTTCCGTTCGTCCCGCCGATGAACGGCTGTCCAGCGCCGAATACCGGCAAAGGCGTTTATACGTTTATCAAGCTGGCGGACGCACTGGCTCTGCAGGAAACCGTTACAGCGTCAACGCAGGTCGTTGTCGTCGGCGGCGGGTTGACGGGCGTCAAGGCGACAGAAGGCTTGCTTCATTTGACGAAGAACATTTCACTTGTCGAGCTTGCTCCGCGAATTCTTCCCAACGCGCTGGATACAGCGGCGTCCGACATCGTCAAACGCCGTTTGGAATCGGCAGCCGTAACAATCAACTGCGACGCGTCCGTTTCGGAAGTTCTTACTGGAGCCGATGGCAACGTCAGTTCCGTAAGACTTTCGGACGGGCGAACTATCCCCTGCGACGTTTTGGTCATTTCCATCGGCGTGCGCCCCAACGTCGAACTGGTAAAGGGAACCGACGTTGCCGTCGAACGGGGAATTCTCATTGACGAATCATGCCAGACAAGCGTTCCCGACGTCTTTGCCGCCGGCGACTGCGTTGTGTCACATGACTTGACGGACGATTCCAAAAGAATCCTGGCGATTCTGCCCAACGCCTATCAGCAGGGCAAAACCGCCGGCGCCGTCATGGCGGGTCAACAGAAAACCGACAAAGGCGCCCGACCGATTAACGCGACCAGCTTTATCGGCTTGCCGCTTATTACCGCCGGGAAAACCAATCTGACGCCAGAACAGGCAGCAGAACAGGGAATCGAAATTGTCGTCGATTCTGAAGGAGAGAATTATCGAAAGCTGGTTATTCAAAACGACAGACTCATCGGATTTATCCTCCTGGGCGCGGCGTATACAAAGCGGGCGGGAATTCTGACTGACCTGTTAAACCGTCAGGTTCCGCTGTCGTCAGTCGGCGCGGGCGTGTTACAAACGCCGGAATTGTTGCTTTTCGACAAGACGGAAAGACTGCAAAGAATGGAAGGAGTGCGAAGCATATAACATCATGATTAATCATATAGACGCAAACGAAATGCAGTATACGGAACTCAACCGGATTATCCGTCAGAAGCCGGGAGAGTACACGCTCAGCGCCGTCAACGGACAGCGTTACATCGGCTGCGGGCTGGGTTCAGAATACAAAATCAACATTCACGGCACGCCCGGCAACGACTTGGGCGCCTTTATGGACGGCGCATCGGTAAACGTCTTCGGGAACTGTCAGGACGCGACCGGGAACACGATGAATCAGGGACGAATCATCGTTCACGGCTCCGCTTCCGACACTGCCGGATACGCTATGCGAAATGGCGAGATTTTCATTCAGGGCAACGCCGGATACCGCGTCGCCATTCACCTCAAACAGTACGGCGCAGACGTCCCCAAAGTGGTAGTCGGCGGAAAAACCGGCTCCTTTTTGGGCGAATACATGGCGGGCGGAATCGTCCTGATTTTAGGGCTGGGTCTGGCGCCCGACGAAGACATTACCGGCGCTCATTGCGCAACGGGAATGCACGGCGGCGTCATCTATTTGGCGCGGGACATTCCCGATTACAAAGTCGCTTTTGCGATGAATAAAACCCCCATTGAGCCAGAAGACGAACCGGTTATTCGTTCGTTGATTGAACAGTACTGTCAGCATTTTGGAGAGATTCCCCACTCGCTGCCGTTAGACAAATTTGTCAAGATTCGTCCACAAACTTCCAGACCGTATGGAAAGATGTATGTTGGAAATTAAAAGTACTTAGTGCATAGTGTTTAGTGCATAGGACGCAAAGCGCTACTCTCACTACGCACTATGCACTAAGCACTAGGCGCTAAGCACTTAGTACTATGCACTCATTAACCCTTTAACCCCATTATTATCATCATGACCTACAAACCCTTATTTTCGTTGCGCGATTCCGAACAGGCAATCAAGCAGGTTAAAGATTGTTTTGAACAAACGCTCTCCCGTGAAATGGGACTTCAGCGCGTTACCGCTCCGTTTTTTGTGCGAAGCGGCACAGGGCTTAACGACGACTTGAACGGCGTCGAAGCGCCGGTCGCGTTTAATGTCAAGGGCTTGAAACCGCACGAGCAAACGGACGAGTTTATGCTTCCGAAAATGCCGGAGACGAAGACGCCCTCGTCCAATCGGGAACCGACCCTGTCGGGCGCGCATCAAACGGTTGAAGTCGTCCAGTCGCTGGCGAAATGGAAACGTTACGCGCTCAAACGTTACGGATTCCAACCCGGCGAAGGTCTGTACACCGACATGAACGCCATTCGTCCGGACGAAGATTTGGATAATATCCATTCCTTCTACGTCGATCAGTGGGACTGGTGCAAGATCATCCTTCCGGAACAGCGCAACGTCGAAACCCTCAAAGCGACGGTGGAAAAGATTTACGCCTGCATCGTCGAATGCGAAAAGACAATCAGCGCCAAGTTCCCGGTTGTTACGCCGCTTCTGCCGGAAAAGATTACGTTTGTTACAACCAAGGAGATGTACGAACAGTATCCGACCCTGACGCCCAAACAGCGCGAGACGGAATACTGCAAGAAATACGGCGCGATCTTCGTTATCGGCATCGGCGGCGCTTTGCCGGACGGCTCAATTCACGACGGCCGCGCTCCGGACTACGACGACTGGACGACGCCTCGTCCCGACGGCGGAATCGGACTCAACGGCGACATCGTCGTCTGGAACCCGATTCTGGAATCCGCCTACGAGCTGTCGTCGATGGGCATTCGCGTTGACGCCCCGACTCTTCGCCGTCAGCTGGAAATCCGCGGGTGCATGGAACGCGCTCAGCTGCCGTTCCACAAAGCCCTGTTGGCGGGCGAACTCCCGCAGACGATCGGCGGCGGCATCGGTCAGTCCCGGCTGTGCATGTACATGCTCCGAACAGCGCATATCGGCGAAGTCCAAGCCGCCATCTGGCCGGACGAAATGATCGCCGAATACGCTGAAAAGGGCGTTACGCTGCTGTAATAAATAGTGCTTAGTAGTTAGTGCATAGTGCATAGTGAGGCGCTTTGCGCCTTTATTCCTAAGCGCTAAGCACTAAGCACTAAGCACTCCCTCCCCCCATTCCCTCCTGCATACCCTCCTATATCATGATACATTTCCCCTGCCAGCATAAGCGCTGGATTGTATTCTTTGTTCTGATAATCGGATTGAGCGTTCTGGGATTGTTCGTCCCGGAATCGGCAGAACAATTTGAACAGACGCCGGATATTCTGGCGAAACTCAACAAGGCGGATATCGCCTGGATGATAACGGCGTCCGGACTTGTCATGCTCATGACGCCCGGTCTGTCGTTCTTCTACGGCGGCATGGTTCGCCCTAAAAACGTTATTTCAACGATGTTACAAAGCGTCGTTTGCATCGGACTTATCAGCGTCCTGTGGGTTGTCATTGCGTTCAGCCTCGCGTTTGGATCCGACTTTTACGGAGTCATCGGCGATCCGCGAACGTTTTTCATGTTTAAGGACGTTGGAATCAGCCCGGACGGAATTCGCGGTTTGTCGCTGACGATTCCTCTGGTTCTATACGCTCTGTTCCAGATGAAATTTGCGATTATCACGCCTGCGCTGATTACCGGGTCGTTTGCAGAACGCGTTCATTTTTCGGGCTATTTGGTGTTTGTGTCGCTGTTTACGATTTTCGTCTACGCGCCGTTGGCGCACTGGACGTGGCATCCAGACGGCATTCTGGCAATGATGGGCGTTAAAGACTTCGCCGGCGGAATCGTCGTTCACGCGTCGTCAGGCGTTGCCGCGTTAGCCGGGGCGATTTACCTCGGAAAGCGCGTTGAGCCGGGCGAACATCATCCCGCCAACATCCCGATGGTTTTGATGGGCGCGTGCCTGCTGTGGTTCGGCTGGTTCGGATTCAACGGCGGTTCGTTCCTCGTTGCAGACGCCAACGCTGCCAAGGCGTTTTTGAACACGAACACTGCGTCCGCGTCCGCCATGCTGACCTGGTTCCTCTACGACGCCTTGCTGGGACGAAAGCCCTCAGCCATGGGCGCGGCAGTCGGCTGCGTTGCCGGCTTGGTTGGAATTACGCCCTGCGCCGGTTGGGTTACCGTCGGCGAGAGCTTGTTTATCGGGACGATTACCGCTCTGGTTTGTAACACTGCGGTTCATCTTCGCAACAAGACAGGCGTTGACGACGCTCTGGACGTCTTCTCCACTCACGGCGTCGGCGGTATTTTAGGCACGATTCTCACCGGCGTTTTCGTCGACGGCGCTCTGGACGGAAACTGGAAAATCTTCTGGATGCACGTGCTGGGCATTACGATTGTCGTTGCGTATTCGTTTGTCGTTTCGTACATTCTGTACTGGGTTACAGACAAGATGGTCAACATGCGAGTCAACGTCAAGCACGAACAGCTCGGTCTGGACAGAAGCCAGCACGGAGAAAGCTACGGCATTTTGTACGAAGACGAAGAACACGAGATTAGAGAAGTCGCCATGGGCAATCAGGCGCACGCCAAGTAACAGCGTTTAACGTTACAAAAGACGTTATATAAAAAGCGAGCCGGAAAATGTCATTTCCCGGCTCGTTTTAATTTAAACGATTGTTCTTGTTACTTCCCGCTTCGGATCTTGTACATGTCTCTGCCGACTTTTCGGACGGCTTCGATGATTTCTTTATACGGCGTGTCGGCAAGGTCAACCAAGCCAATCTGGTAGTTCTCGCCGTCGCCTCTGCCGGTGGTCGCCTGCGAGCCGTACTGGAACCAGTGGGTTCCGACCCAGTACGGGTTCTCCAGCGCGCCGCGGACGTAGTTCTCGTAATGCTGCGCCCGGTCGGCTTGCGATTTGCAGGGAACAAGCCCCGTATGGAACATGCCGCGATCCAGAGCGCCGAAATGGAATTCCCCGATAATACACGGCTTGTCGACGCCCTCCGGCAGTTTGAAGTTGGCGATGGATCGGTTATAGCGGTTAAAGCTGATAACGTCACAATACTTGGCGCAGGCTCGAACCGCCAGGTCGTTGCCCCACGCGAACCGACAGCCCAAGTCCAGCTTTTGGGGAGCGAGTTCCTGAATGATCTCGTGAATCGTCTGGAAGTACTTCTCGCTGATAACCGTATAGAACGCCCGGAGGTCGTCGCCGGCGAGCTTTTTATCCGGGACGGTTTGCGATTCCAGCAGCGCGTCCCAGCTTTCGTAGGACGTCTTCCAGACGCTGTTGAGGGCGTCGACGGTCTTGTACTTTTCTTTCAGCCATGTAACAAAGGCGATCTTTGCCGGCTGGTCGGCGGGAGACGCCAGAGCGCCCAGCGACAGCGACGTATCGTCGCCCCAGGACATCTCGTTGTTGACGAAGTATCCGATGCAGTACGGGTCGTCGATCGTCTCTTTCATGCTGGTCAGAGAACGGCGGAACGAGTCGGCGAATTTGGGGTCGAACGGGTCGGTGAACTTGCCCCAGTACCCGGCGGATCCCTCGATTTGTCTAGCGCCGGCGTGAAGCGTGGCGACGTACGGCGTCTTGCGCGACGCGTACAGATAGACATTCTTGTCAGACCAGTTGGCTATCGTGTTCATCGCCCAGGATTCCAGACGCGCGTGCGCTTCTTCTCCCGCCTGTTTGTACCAGTCGTCTCCGAATTTCCGGTATAGGTTGGCGGCTGTGAAGTTGTACGTCTTGAACGGGCAGTGGGTTGAATAGTAGTTGTGCGGCGCCCAGCCGGCGGTCGAATAAAAACGCTTGAAGTTCGGGTCGTCTTGCGCGGGCAATCCCTCAAAATAGAACTCGCGGTCTGTTACAGGCGTTGTCGCGTTTGACGTCCCGACGCAGTCAACGCCGTGCGACCAGAACAGGTTCCCGTCCGGGTCGACAAGCCACCATTTCCCGTCCAGCTTGACGGTGTAGAAGCGCCCGCGGGCTTCCTGTTTCGGACCGTCCGCCCAGCCGCCGAACCTGTCCCAGCAAACCGGGCGCGGGTTGGCTTTCCAGTCCGCCCGTTCCTGAGCGATTCGCCCTTTGAGTTCCTCGTCGGAATGCGTTTTGCCGGGCCAGTCTTCGTGCTTGAACTGTCCGTAGACGTCGATCATCGGGAAGAATTCGTCCAGCGTCATGTCGCGCCACGATTTTCCGGACGCGGACTCGTTGACTTCCGACTGCGTTACGACGTCGGAAGACGGGGCGACTTCAATCTTAAAGACGGCAAAACGAACCGGCTGAGCGGGCTGCGTTACAAACAGCCAGACGGACTCCATCTTTGTGAAGTCGATCGGCGTAGACGCAGCGCGATCTCCGGAATCGTAGTTGATTCGCACGCCGCCGGGACCGCCGCGCATGGCAAAGAGCTTGTCCATAATCTCGGGGGGAAGACTCTGATTTGGCAGCGGGATTTCCCAAACAATCTTGTCTTTCGCCTTGATCTGTTTGGAAACGGAATGCCAGCGCTGGTTTTTGGTCGAGTTGACGTCGTCGATTCGGCAGCAGACGGTCAGGGGAGCGTCTTCCATGTTTTTGATTGTTACATAAACAGACGTCTGCGGGCAGGAGGCGTCCCAGTTCCCGTGAATCGTAACGCCCGGCCAGTTGTAACTCTTGCCGAGGGCGGTAACGACGGTTCTGTCCGGCAGGGCTTCGACTTGCGAGTCCTTTATATCGAGCTTGTCAGACTGCGACGGCTCGTAGACGCTAAACGCATTCGGCGCCGCCTCCGCTCTTGACGCAGCTATCGCCAGCGCCAGACTCAAAACGAACGCCGTCAGAGCAAAAGTTCTATTTCTCTTCATGATAAAAACTCCTTTTGAGGAAAAATGGGGGGGAACGATTTCTTTCTTGATTAATAGAATTATAGCAGAAGTTGTTCTTGCATGGAATAGCCCCTCCGCCCCGCGGGTGCGCGGTAGTTTCCTGCCGCCGAAGAGTTTTAAGCCGCAAAGTACGCAAAGAACGCAAAGAAATGGAAGGCGGGAGCGGATATCCCGTTAAAAATCTCACGCGCTAGTTCGTAAAGTTTTAAAGATAACGTTGGATATCTTGGCGTGCAAGCATTCGCCCTTAGGCTATCCTTTCACAGCTCGAAACCGCAATTAGATTTCTTAAATATTGATATTATAGTCTTTTACAAGTCCAACTTCTTTAAAAAAGTCTATCCTTGGATAAATTTGGGAATTTTAATAATTATTAAAAAATAATTGTTGAATTGCGGAACTTTTTTTTAATCTATTCGTACTAAGTATTAAATGAGCAATTGATTAGATTGATTCAGGACAATCATTTAAGACAAGACGTTAAGTTTAGTTTTTGTTTTACTTAATCGTTTGGTTTTACCCAGCCCAACCAATACAGGAGACAGAAGTTATGAAAAAGTTTTTTGCAGCAATGATTATGGTTTGCCTGAGCGTCGCTTTTTGCAGCTTGGCGATGGCGCAAGACGCTAACGGTCAGCCCGGGTCGACCCCCGCTGCAGTGAATCAACCCGCCCCCGCTCCCGCCCAAGCTCAACCGGCGCAGCCAGCCCAACGTTACGCTCAACCGGCGCAGCCTCGCGCCCAGCGTTACGTCCAACGACCTCAACGCGCGCGACGAGGATTAGCTCGTCGAGTAAGAGTCGGCGTTTCCATCGGACGAGGAGTTGGTCTTGGCATCGGCATCGGACCCGTTGGGATTGGCATTCCCCTGTAAAATGAACTTGACGATAGTAGAATGAAAACGCGGCGACGCAGTAAAATGCGCCGCCGTTTTTTTTAGGAAAGATTCCAAAAATTTGGCTCATCCGGTAACTGCGTACCTAACAGTTTTTGAGCAGGTCAGTCCGTTCACGGATTTGACGGATTAAACGGATATTCACCGATTGATTAATTTAAGTTCATTAATCATCGACTAAAATACATTTATTAAAAATACAAAGGAAATCAAGTCTTGCCAATAATGCAAGTATGAAAAATAAACAATCG
>CACXSS010000075.1 GCA_902770245.1 uncultured Planctomycetota bacterium
TTCTCAGCGTTGCCGCTCCAGCCGGACCGGCTTCGCCAAAAAGCGTCTTTGCAATCGACGCCCCGCCCTGGACGCTGATGATGGATATTAAAACCAGTACGACAGACCAATACTTTCCGTTCATAATGTTTGAAGAATTATAGCCCGTTTTTTTGTTCTGTAAAGAAGGGAGCGGGACAGATTCCAATCGATGGGGGAACTCGATAATCCGGAACGACTCTAACCGCTCCTTTACAAAATCGACTCTGACTGTATAATAATAGGACTGTCTGGAAATAGCGAGCGCGGGAACGTCAAACGCGTTTCTCGAACTCCTTCCCCGTTAGCGTTTAACCCACCAATTAACCCCCATGTCAATACAATCAGAACTGATTCGTTCCTTCCGTCCGATTTTGCAGTCCCTTACTCCCGAAGCTGAAAGCTATCTTGGCATGATCCGCCGCGCCGGAGACGACAAGTTCGGCGATTATCAGGCGAATTTCGCCATGCCGCTGGCGAAAAAGCTGGGCAAAAAGCCACGAGACGTTGCAGAAGAAATCGCCAACGCCTGGACGAATTTTGACCTCTGCCCCAAGCCGGAAGTCGCGGGACCTGGGTTTCTCAATATTCGCATTAACAACGCCTGGCTGGAAAAGAGCGTTCAGACGCAGCTGACCGACGAACGGCTGAGCGTTCCCGCCGTTGAAAAGCCCCGGACAATCGTCATCGACTATTCCGCGCCGAACGTCGCCAAGCCGATGCACGTCGGGCACATTCGCTCCACGTCCATCGGAGACGCGCTGTACAAAATCCTGAAATTCCTCGGGCACAACGTTATCAGCGACAACCACCTGGGCGACTGGGGAACGCAGTTCGGCATGATTATCTGGGGGTATCGCCGATTCCTCAACCCGGAAGCGTATCAAGCCAATCCGGTTGCGGAACTGACCCGAATTTACCGGCTGGTGCGTCAGCTGGTAGACGAAAAGAAAACGGTCGAGCAGGCAGAGCAGGAGTTCTCAGGAACTTCTGTCGAAGGCGAAGACGGTTCTCAGCTTGTCGGCGACGCCGTTTTGATGGAGACGTCCAAACTGCATCACGGCGACGAAGAAAATCTGGCTCTCTGGAAACAGATCATGCAGTCCTGTTACAAAGAGATCGACAAGGTCTACAGCCGACTTAAAGTTCGATTCGATTACACGCTGGGGGAAAGCTCGTATCAGCCGCAGCTGGAACCGCTGGTTGAAAGCATGATCGCAAGCGGCTTGGCGCAGGTCAGCGAAGGCGCCGTGGTCGTGTTCAACCCGGAGATTTCCGAAGCCCCGTTTTTAATCCGCAAGCGAGACGGCGCGTTTATCTACGGCACAACCGACCTTGCGACGCTGGAATACCGCAAGGCGCATTTCCATCCGGACGCTGTGTTGTACGTTGTCGATTCCCGTCAGGCGTTACATTTCCAGCAGCTTTTCCGCACGTGGCGGCGCATGGATCCGGCTAACGAAAACGTTGAACTCAAACACGTCTCGTTCGGAACCGTCATGGGCGACGACGGCAAACCGTTCAAAACCCGTTCCGGAGACACGGTCGGGCTGGAAAGCCTGCTGGACGAAGCGGAATCCGCCGCGTGGAAAGTCGTTGAGCAGTCGCAGGCGTGCCAATCCATGACGGAAGAACAGCGGCGCGACGTCGCGCGAAAAGTCGGCATCGGCGCGTTAAAGTACGCAGACTTGAGCCAAAACCGCGATTCAGACTATGTCTTTTCCTACGAAAAAATGCTTGCCATGAACGGCAACACGGCAACGTACATGCAGTACGCCTACGCCCGCGTGAGAAGCATTTTCGACAAAGGCGGAATCGACGTTCAAACGTTCCGAAACTCCAACCCGGCTATCGTTTTGACTCAGCCGGCGGAACGGGCGCTGGTTATCGAGTTGTCACGATTTGAAGAAGCTCTGCTGTCCGCCGTTTCCGACTACCGACCCAATCAGCTGACGTCGTACCTGTTTGAACTGGCTGCGCGATATTCCACGTTCTTTGAACGCTGCCCCGTTCTCAAGGCGGAATCGGAGGAAGCCAAAACGACCCGACTGGCTTTGTGCGACCTGACCGCTCGAACAATCCAAAAGGGCTTGGAACTGCTGGGAATTGAAACGGTGGAAAGAATGTGAGTTAGGCAATAGACAGTAGGCAGTAGTTTAAAAGTCCCTACTGCCTACTGCCTACTGCCTTAAATGCCATGGACGAACGAGAACTGTACAACCAACTCAAAGCCGAGATTCGTCATCACGACGAACTGTATTACCTCAAGGCGACGCCGGAGATTTTAGACCACGAGTACGACGCGCTCATGCGTCAGCTAAAAGATCTTGAGGCGGCGCACCCGGACTGGATTACGCCCGACAGCCCAACTCAGGTCGTCGGGGGCGTCTATCCGGAACCGAGCGACGCTGCGCCGGAGCCGGAGGTCGAATACAATCTCTTTGGGGAGGTTATCGAACCGGAAAAGCCCAAGGCGGCGTCCAAGAAAAAGACGGCTGAACGCATCGCGCCGGCGCCCGTTTCCCAATCGACAAAGCTCAACCGCGTCGTTCACGCCGTTCCGATGCTCTCGATTGACAACACGTATTCCATCGGAGAACTGGACAACTGGGCAATTCGAACGCAAAAGTATCTTTCAGAACGAACGTCCAACGATAAAATCGAGTGGGTTGTCGAACCGAAAATTGACGGCGTTTCCGGCGCGCTGATCTATAAAAACGGGAAACTGTCACAGATGGTAACTCGCGGCAACGGGCAGGAAGGCGACGACGATTCCGCCAACGCCTGCATGCTGACAAACGTCCCGCAGACGCTGCAAATCGACTACGCGTCCGCGCCGGAACTCAAGGAGCTGGACTCCATCGAAATTCGCGGCGAAATCTTCATGACGAACGACAATCTCGTTGAGCTCAACCTGATTCGCGAGAAGGAAGGCGAGCCGCCGTACGCCAATACGCGCAACCTCACCTCCGGCAGCATTTCTCTGGGTTACGACGACAAAGGACAGGATATTTTGTCTATCGACCCGAATCAGTTTGACAATCCCTCGGACAGAAACAAACTCTTGCGGGATCAGGAAAAAGTTCGACTGGAACGCTCTCGGCGCAAGCTGGGATTTTATTGTCACAGTATCGGGCGCACGGACGGGCTTCCGGTCAAAACCCACATGGATTTCCTCAACCTCGTTTCGACCTGGGGACTGCAGCCGACTCCGATGGCGGCGGTTTTCGACTCCTTCGACAAAGTCAAACAGCATTGCGAAACGATGATTGAAAACCTCGACCAGTTCGACGTCGAAATTGACGGGCTGGTAATCAAGGTCAATTCGCTGGCGCAGAGGGAAATTCTCGGTACGACGATGAAGTCGCCCCGCTGGGTTATCGCGTACAAGTTCCAAAAATACGAAGCCCCTACGACCGTACTGGACATTCGCGTTCAGGTTGGGAAAAACGGAACGATTACCCCCGTTGCTGATGTAACGCCGGTGGAAATTGCCGGAACGACAGTCAGCCGGGCAAGCCTTCACAACTTCGACCAAATTGCGGAAAAAGACATCCGCGTCGGCGACGTTGTTATCATGGAAAAGGCGGGCAAGATTATTCCCCACGTCGTTCGAGCGGAAAAGCATTTGCGAAAGCCGGACGTGGAACTGAAGCCGTATCAGCCGCCGATGCATTGCCCGGTTTGCGGCTCCCCGCTGGTCAAAGACGCCGATACGGTTTTCCTCCGCTGCGTCAATCCAGACTGTCCCGCTCAGCTCAAGGAAAAAATCCGATTCTACGCCAGTCGAACCGCGATGGACATCACCGGTTTGGGCGACAAAAACGTCGAGGCGATTGTCGACGCTGGGCTGATTGAAACCTTCGCCGATATTTACCGCCTTAAAGACAGACGGTCTGAACTGATTAACGTTTTTTACAAGCCGACGGACAAGGATCTGGAAAAGACGAAGGCGGCGGGAACGGATTGGGCGCCCAAGTCCACGGCGACGGTTGACAATCTTTTAACGGCAATTGAAAACAGCAAATCCCGCCCATTGTCGCTGCTGATTACGGCGCTGTCGATTCAACACGTTGGGAAAAAGACGGCGACGATTCTTGTTCGGAAGTTCAAAACCGCAGAGAATCTGCTTTCCGCAACCGCAGACGAATTGTCGCAAATCAACGACGTCGGACCGACAATCGCCGCGTCCGTTTGGAATTTTTTCCATCTTCCAGACGGCTCAGACGCTCACGGCGCGACGGTTCTTAAAGAACTGCTCGAATTAGGCGTGTCTCAAGTTGAAACCGTTTCGGAAGAAGACAACGACAACGCAGCATCCCTGGAAGGACAAACCATCGTTGTAACAGGGACGCTGGAAAAGTTCACGCGTCAGGCGATTGAAGATTTGATTGTCAAGCTCGGCGGCAAAGCGTCGTCGTCCGTTTCCAAAAAGACGGCGTTCGTCGTTGCAGGTAAAGAGGCGGGCAGCAAACTGACCAAGGCGCAGCAGCTGGGCGTTCCCATCCTGACGGAACAAGAATTTCTGGAACGAATCGGACAAGATACCGAGACGGAGTCTGGATTAATAAGCGAAGAATAACACCAAATATAAACAACCCGGGAACGTCTATTCCCGGGCATTTTTATTGAATGTTGTTGTTTATCTTCCGTTACTCAACATTCAATTTCTTTTTCCAGCTTTCAACCTGTTTGGCGACCTCCGCCGGGGCGGTGGAGCCGTAGGACTTAAACGCTGCAATTGCGTTTTTCACGCCCAGGACGTTGTACAGGTCTTCGGTCAGAGCGGGATCTTCCGCCTGGAATTCCGACAGCGGCAGATCGGACAGCCGGCAGTCGCGTTCCAGACACAGTCGAACCAGTCGCCCAACAATGTGGTGCGCCGTTCGCTGCGGGATTCCCTTACCGATAAGGTATTCCATGAACGTCGTGGCGTCCAGATGTCCGCGGTCGAGCTTGTCTTCAATGCGCTGGCGGTTGAGCTGGGCGTCGCGAATAATCGGGGCGACCAGTTCCAGACAGGCGTCGACGGAATCGAAGGCGTCGAAAACCGCCGGCTTGTCTTCCTGAAGGTCGCGGTTGTACGCCAGCGTCAGTCCCTTAACCAGAACAAGCAGCGTTTGCAGCGCGCCAATCGTTTTACCCGTCTTGCCGCGGATGAGTTCCAGTGCGTCCGGATTGATTTTCTGCGGCATAATCGACGACCCGGTGCAGAACCGCTGCGGCAGTTTGATAAACTGGAATTCGCTGGAAAACCACCAAATCCATTCTTCCGCCAGCGTGCTGAGATGCTCGGCAATCAACGTCAGACAGAACACAAACTCGATGGCAAAATCGCGGTCGCTGGAAACGTCCATACTGTTGCCGGCGACAGCTTCAAAACCGAGATACTTCGCCGTTTTGAACCGGTCGATGGGAATTGACGTTCCCGCCATGGCGGCGGCGCCAAGCGAGAGCGTATTGACTCGTTTTCGACAGTCCGCAAGGCGTTCTCTGTCACGTTGGAATTTTTCCGTGTAACACATCCAGTAATGCGGAGCCAGAACGGGCTGCGCCCGCTGCGTATGCGTATAGCCCGGCAGAATGACGTCCATATCGCCAGCACAGCGTCCGACAAACGCCTTTTGCACTTCCGCCAGCCGAGCGTCGATTTGATCGATAGCGTCTCGAACCCAAAGACGGAAATCGGTCGAAACCTGGTCGTTGCGGCTTCGCCCGGTATGAAGCTTTCGCCCGACGTCGCCCAGCTTGTCCGTCAAAGCGGATTCGATGTGCATGTGAATGTCTTCTTTTTCAATCGAGAAAACAAACTCGCCGCGTTCGATCTGTCCCTGAATTTCCAGCAAACCGGACTCGATCGCCTGAAATTCCTCCGTTGTCAAAACGCCGACGTCCGCCAGCATCCGCGCGTGCGCTATCGACCCGGCAACATCCTGCTTGTACATGCGTTTATCGAACGAAATGCTTTCGCTGAACTTTTCCATCAGTGGGTCGGTCTTTCCAGTAAAGACTCCCCCCCACGCCTTTTGAGTATTATCTTGTGACATTGTTGGTATTAAATTGAATTATGAATAGCAAGTTGATGAAAGGCGGTAATGGAGCGACCAACGGGAGCGGAATTACGCAGTTCGCCAAAGGCGAACCAAAAAGACTGAACCCGTTGTTATGTTCGCCTAACGGCGAATGCGTAATTTCGCCGACAAGGTCGGTTCCTGCTTGGAAGTGGGTAGCGCCGAAATCAGCTTTTTCGGAGACAAAGCCTTATACTATTGCCCGTGCGGCTTCGCACCGCTAACGCTCACTTCATTACCGTCTTCCATTCATTTCTTATCCCCTACTGCCTAATCTCGTCTTGAACGCTTCCAAGTCGGCTTGATACGCGGGAATCCATTCTGAAACGGGTTCGACCACGTCTTTGAACTGCACCATCTGTTTGACAGCTTCAGCCGGCGTGTATTCTTCCATCAAGCCGGAAGTGGGAGCGTACGGAAATGCGCCGTCGGCAGCGGTTCGACTCATGGTCGCTTCAGAGCGCCGGTAGTTTTCCAACGCTGCCAGAGCTGTAACAGCCGCGCCCAGTGCCGGACCTTCCGAGCTGACCAGTCGTTTGAGCGGCATGTTCAACATGGAAGCGAGAATCTTGCACATGAGCAAACTCTTTGACGTCCCGCCGGAAATGGTAATCTGATTGATTTCCTGCCCTGCCCGTTTGTGTTCTTCGACGCCCAGGGCGATTAAATACGCCAGCGCTTCCAGACAGGCGCGATAGCGAACGCCAATCTCCTGCGGCTCTGCGCCGATCCACTGCAAACGCGGTTCGGTTATTCCAATGGACGGTTCAGACACGATAAACGGATCAATCGCCGCGCCGGAACAGCCGGGGGCGACAGCGTTCGCCGCCGCTTCCAGCTGGGCGTAATCGACGTTTTTACCCATAACGCGGTCGATAAAATACGCGCCGTTGGAGTAACATCTCATCAACAGATACGGTCCCCAGTTGAGGGACATGACGTCCAGATTGACGTCGTCTGCCGGAATGGACGAACAGGAGGAATTCACAACGGCAGAGTTCCCGAGGATAATCGCCATCTGTCCGGCTTCGACTGCGCCGCCGCCGATAAGTCCCGCTTGCTGGTCGTCGCTGGTTGGGAAAATCAAAGGACGAAGCATGCTTGACGGCAGATTGCATTCAACAGCAAGCGACTCGGAAATGCGCCCGACAGGCGTATACTGGTCAATAATATCCGGCAGCGAATCC
The DNA here is from genome assembly GCA_902770245.1 of uncultured Planctomycetota bacterium. Classification (GTDB taxonomy): domain Bacteria; phylum Planctomycetota; class Planctomycetia; order Pirellulales; family Thermoguttaceae; genus RUG11551. Next base: position 7,277 of record CACXSS010000075.1, read on the forward strand.
CATGCCAGAGCGCGATATTCCTCATTTTCAATCGCGTTGAGCATACCCTTGCGCCATTCTTTGGTTCGGAAGTCCATCATGCCGGTACTGGCGGCGGATGAGACGCTTATGACGTTAAAGTTCCCCGTCAAATACCCAGCGGAAAGAACCCCATGAGTCGCCAGACGGCGCGTGCGAAGCCAGTCCTCTTTTGACAGCGTCTGTTCGTCTTTAACCAGATGAGAGAGGGAATAACGAACCGCCCACGGACCGCCGATGAGTTCCTTTACCTTTTCGGCGCCGCCGAGACGTTGAGTACCGATTTGGCAATACTTCGCCAGCGTTTGGTCGTTCCAGCAAATAGCGCGCCGAACCTGATTGTTATTCCGGTCGATTCGTCCGCAGGTATGATGAGTTGCGGAAATGCCACCGCCCGCCCAGTCTTTCAGACGACCCAAGTCGCGAAGCTGACTGGCAATGTCGCGAGTCGTTGCCCGCGCCTGACCTTCCAGCTGAAGCAGGTTGAGTTCAATCGCCCCGGGATCGTCAATAGAATCCCCGTACGTCAAGTCGGTCGGAAATCGGGACGACGCAAGGACGTTGCCGTTAATATCGAACGCGAGGCACTTGACCGCGCCAGTACTGAAATCCCAGCCGGTTACAACCGTTTCCGGCGGCAAAAAATTTAATGAACTCATGATGGTATTAGGGGGTGTTAGATTGAAGTGATTAACTTTTTGTGAGCTGTTAGCTATTAACTCTTAGCCATTAGCTTGGAAGTTTGCGGTTCTTCGCGTTAGCGTTTAAAACACAAATCTTAAAACTAGCAACTAGAAGCTAAAAGCTTTTTATTATATTGTATACGGAATTAAAAAATATGCAAGACGCCGGGGACGGGATTGTAAAAAAAGAGTTTTGAGATTATAATTAAGGAATGGAAGGCGGTAATGCAGTGAGCGAAGCGGTGCGAAGCCGCACGGGCAATAGGATAAGGTTTTGTCTCCGAAAAAGCTGATTTCGGCGTTCCCCACTTCCAAGCAGGAACCGACCTTGTCGGCGGAATTACGCATTCGTCGTCAGGCGAACCTGACGACGAGTTCAACTTTTTTGGGTTCGCCTTCGGCGAACTGCGTAACTCCACTCCCGTTGGTCGTTTCGTTACCGCCTTTCATCCATTGCCTAACTCCTGACAGCTCATGTCCTCTCGATTTCCTTCTGTCGAAACTGCTGATGAAGACGGTTTGGTTGCCGTTGGCGGAGCGCTCAAACCAGACTGGCTTATTGACGCCTACACGCACGGGATTTTTCCGTGGCCGATGAACGAGGATTTCCCGATAACGTGGTTTTCTCCCGACCCTCGCGCGATTTTGCCGCTGGACAGCGCGCATTTCTCCCGGCGTCTTTTGCGAACGATTCGCACTAAGAACTGGCTTTACAGCATCGACAACGCGTTTGAAGACGTTATTCGAGGCTGCGCCTCTGATCGGGAAGACGAGCCGGGAACGTGGATCACTCCTAAAATGATTAGCGCCTATTGCGAAATGCACCGGCTCGGTTACGCTCACAGTTTCGAGGTCTGGGAACAGGACGGGGAAGAACGCAAGCTCATCGGCGGCGTCTACGGGCTGGCGTTCAATCGTTTTTTTGCCGGCGAGTCCATGTTCCATACCGTAACCGACGCGTCAAAAGCGGCTCTCTGGTATCTGGTTAAAACGCTTAACGAAAACGGCTTCCTTCTTTTTGACTTACAGGTTATTAACAACCATACAAAGCAGTTCGGAACGATTGAAATTCCCCGCAAAGAATACCTGCGTCGGCTGGGAGAAGCTTTGAAGTCGTAATGTTGAAGTTATCCCTTATTAATATACTCACGTCATCTGCGTTTGTCTCTTGTCAGAATTAAGGAAATTCCTTTAATAGTTCAGCGTAGAAAAGCGCCATCTCTTTCCACGATTATAGGTACACGCAAATATTTCTGGCAATTGCACATGGTTGAGCCCGGTTCGCGGGCGTTCCGCCCGCCGAAGCGTCTTTGTTTCGCACACGTACTGCGACGAAACCGAAAATCTTACCGGATCGCGGACGTAAGTCCGCCGAAGAAAATAACGAAAACTTTCGTCCAACGCGAAATGTTCGACGAAATCGAATAATAACTTACGAATAGATTAGGGTTGCGGACTTCGTCCGCGACCCGGAGTGGTTTCTGGCTGCGAAAGAGGATTTTCGGCGGGGCTTTGTTCCTGAAGCGGGCGACACGCCCGCGAACCGGATGCGCGAGCGGGCTTTCCACGTTCTAAAGTCTTTTGGATTGGCGCAAGTGGCTGACTTAATTATAAGAGCGTAACTATCCCCTTTACGGAATAGCAAATTCAATTATAATAATAAAAAGAGGATGACAATAGGCAGCAGAGGAAGCGTAACTTCGTTCGTTTCACTCACTCCGTTATTGCCTTTCATAATCTTGCAAATTACAACTAACAAACCATTAACCACGATACCCCCATGAATCTTGCTCAACGCATGTTGGCCTTAGAGCCGTCGGCGACGCTGGCTATGTCCGGCAAAGCCAAAGAAATGAAAGCGGCTGGCGTAACCGTTTACGATCTCTCTCTGGGAGAGCCGGACTTCAACACGCCTGAACATATCTGTCAGGCGGCTTTCGAGGCGATTAAGTCGGGCAAAACCCGATACACGCCCGCGGCGGGCATTATGCCTCTGCGCGAGGCCGTCGCTGCGGCGTACAAGGCAAAACACGGTTTGGAATACAAGCCGACCGACGTCGTTGTTTCCAACGGCGCCAAGCACGCTCTGCATAACGCGTTTACCGTTACTGTCAACCCGGGCGACGAGGTCATTATTCCCGCGCCGTACTGGGTGTCCTACGCAGAACTGGTTAAACTCGCCGGCGGCGTTCCGATAATCGTCCAGACGCGTCAGGAAGATCAGTTCCGTCTTACGGCGGAATTGCTGCGCGCGTCGATTACGCCCAGGACAAAGGCGCTGCTGCTGTGTTCGCCGTCCAACCCAACGGGAAGCATGTACACGCCGGAACAGCTGGGCGAACTGGCGGACGTCGTTCTGGAAAAAGACATCATCGTTATTGCAGACGAGATCTACGAGAACCTCGTTTACGGAGACAACAAATTCGCGTCCTTTGCCACCGTTCGACCGGGCTTGCAGGACAAAACGATTTTGATCAACGGCGTCAGGCTTGCGCCGTCCAATATTGCCAAGTCGATGGCGGCTCTGCAAAGTCAGGAAACGTCCAACCCGTGTTCGGTCAGCCAGTACGCAGCGTTGGCGGCAATTCAGGGCGACCAGTCCTGCGTTGCGAAAATGCTGGCGGAATTCTCCAAACGACGCGATTACGTTACCTCCCGCATTGCGGCAATTGACGGCATGTCCTGCGTTGAGATGTCCGGCGCGTTCTACGCCTTTTTCAACATTCAAGCGCACCTGGGCAAAAAATACGGCGACAAGATGGTCGAAACCGATTCCGACTGGTGCCTGACGCTGTTGGAACAGCAGCACGTCGCCACCGTCATGGGCAGCGCGTTCGGCGCCCCGGGATACGCCCGCGCCTCGTTCGCCGCCAGTATGGAAACCCTCAAAGAGGCGTTTGACAGAATCGAAGCGTTTGTAAAGTAAAGCTGATGACAGCAGGCGTCAGGAATTAGTTAATCTCCCTAACTAACGCCTGACGCTGTTACACTGTTTCTTTTTACGGTTGTGAATGAACGTAATCGTCTGGAAAGTTTACAAAATCCAGAAGTTTCTCAGAATACCCGTCCGGCGGCGGGATTGAATCTTTATCAATCGTTTTTTCTAACGGGAATCTGGTGATTTCGTCGCCTAAAGAATAATAGCCTCGTTTCGGATAGCTCAATAAGTAGACGTTATATGCCAGCAGACGTTCGATGGCGTCTTTTGTGATAGATCCATATTCTTTTTTTTCGCCGCGTTCTAATCGATATCGAATCTCGGAAACAAGCAGCCTTGACTCGTCCCAGCCAGCTTTGCTTGAACAATAACGAGCGGGACCGTAATAAAGAGTAAAACCGTGACCGTAAGCGTATTTCCATTGCGGGGCTTTTCGAAAAGAGAATCCGTATTCTTTTAGCATTAATGAATACTCTGTTTCTTCAATATGGGAATAAAAGCAAACGGGTCCCATGCAGTAACGCGTTCTGAACTTTCCAGAGTATATATCATAATGACAATGAACGTCATACCCGAAAATGCAAAACGCTATTGCAAGAATCGCTAACAGGATTTTCAAAAGCAGAACGATAGTTTTCTTATACTTTTCCATTTTGAATGAGAGTGGTCGCGAATAGCGGTCAAGTGAAAGTTCAGGTTTGACGATTTGAGCAAATCGTACAAATGATTAACGTTATTATCTTAACATAACAAAAAGCAAATGTCAACCGGGGTTGAAAAGAAAATGGTCTGTTGACTCCAAAAACGTTCTGACGGCTCTCCCTTGAACTAAACAATAATTCCGATATAATCAAAACAAATAATAATCGCGAGCGAGGAATTGGAGTCCTCCTCGCCTTTAACTGCTCAGCAGGAATTACAAACCAATAACATTCAATAATATTTCATGGCGAAGAAGAAAACAAATTCATCCGAACAGGTTGAACCAACCCCGAAAACCCGCAAACGCGCCGTCAAGCTCAACGAGAAGGATACGCGAACGCTTGAGGCTCTCAATCGATTGGCGAACAGCGTTATTAACGCCGCAAACGGAGAGTGCGAGCCGGAAATGTACATCCCGTCCAGAAGCTTGTCGAACGTTTGGTTTGACGAGAAAAAGCGAATCATCCAGATGGGCGACCGCACCACGACCCGTCAGCTGTTCAACTTGTCACAAGCCAAGGCGTTTATGCAAACCATGCTTGTCGCGTCCGGAACGTCTGAACTGATTCGTCAGGGCAAAACGACTTCTATCCGAGGTTTGTATTATTTAATGAAGCATACGATAGAACACGCCAAGGAAGAAACGTTCAACGATCAGGGCGAGTCCGACCCGATTATCGAAGACTGCGAAGTGTTGCTGGAATGTTTGCGAGAAGAAATGCATCTGTACGCTCAAACCCGCGGCGCAATGGTCGGCATGATTCAAATCGTCGATAAAGGCGACACTATCGACTGCGCTCGAATGGGTTCCGGCGGATACGCCGTTCCGTCAATTGTCGAACCGGACGTCATTCAGTTCAAAAACTGCAAGGCGGACTTTATTCTCCATGTTGAAAAAGACACCGTTTGGCAGCGATTTAACGAAGACAAGTTCTGGAAGAAGCACAATTGCATTTTGACGCACGGTTCCGGTCAGCCGCCGCGAGGCATGAGACGGTTGCTCTACCGTATGAACCGGGAACTCAAACTGCCGGTTATTTGCCTGCTGGATAACGACCCATGGGGGTACTATATTTATTCGGTTATCAAACAGGGGTCAATTAACCTGGCTTTTGAATCCAAACGAATGGCGATTCCCAGCGCCAAGTTTTTGGGTTTGCGTTCCAAGGACTTTGAAGCGTGCGGGCTGTCGAAAAGCGCCAGAATCAACCTCAACGATTCTGACCGTAAACGCGCCAAACAGATTGCGGAATACCCATGGTTCAAAAACAACAAGCCGTGGCAGCAGGAAATTAAATTGATGCTCGAAAACGGGTTCAAGCTGGAGGTCGAATCGCTCATCAGCAAGGACATCAGTTACGTTACAGAGATTTACACGCCGCAGCGACTGGCGGCAAAAGACTGGCTGGACTGAGACAATTAGTAATTAGCAATTAGTAATTACGCAAAGCGTCTCAATAATTTCCCCCACAACTGGCAACTAATAATACTCAAGCGACCAACGGGAGCGATTATTGGCAGACGCGCGGCAGTGCGGACAGAAGGACAAGGTTTTGCTTCTGAAATAGCTGATAATGGAGTTATCCACGTCCATTCAGGAACCGACCTTGTCGGCGCTGACAGGGTGCGGCGCCTCGCCACTCGCCACTCGCAACTCGCAACTATTCATTTGACATGAAATTTACATCATTATCGCCGGAAAATCGTAAACAAGCCGAAAAAGTTCTTGGCTATCTTAACTTTTCAACAGGAAGTTTCGACCCAAAATTCTTTCGGGATTTGGACGATCTGTTTTACGATTTGGACGTTCTCAATCGAGCGCAGCAGGAACGCGATTCGTCGTTTGTAGAACAAGGAGGATCTCTTTCCAAACAAAGCGAGCAGGCTATTACCAATCTGTTTAATTCTGCAAACGCTCTCCCAACGTATCAGCTGCTTTATCAAATTCTCAAAGATGGTTTGGAATATCTTCAAAAGGAAACGTCCACGTTCAAAAACAATACGCAGGCTCTGGGAACGCTCTGTTTTACGTTTGACCACGTTTTGCCTGCATACAAAGAATTTCATAAAGACTTATTGTATCATAAAACGGAAGATGAACTGTTTACGTCTTTTTTTATAGCGCGAACGCTTCAGTACGTTCTTCAGACGGAAGCGCCGTGGGACGACTTTAAACAGGCGGATATTATCCATCGTCTTAATGACTATGTTGGCTATCGCCCGACGGCGGTTTTGCATAATCGACAAAAAATGCAGCCGTACGCTCACGAATTCTTTCAGCCCTTACCGCTTTATATAGAAGGCGTCGGCATTTGGAAAGGTCCGTATCAGGATGTCTGCGCTGTAGCGTTGGACATTCTCCGCAACACCGACGATTCCATTTTAACCAGAGCGTACTTTGATCCGGATAAAATGCGCGAGCTGGCAATCGACGTTCGCACACTGGATTTCGATCATCCGGTCAACCGCCGGCTGAATTATCCGTTTGGTTCGTGGGACGCGTCCAGCGTCGATAACAAAGGCTTTTTCCGACGCTATATAATTCATCAAACGACATTGGACGCTATTTGCAGCCGAATTCTCAGCGGCGCTCTTCCGTATGAAGAATTGGTTTACGAAGCCGGCGCCGTGTTGGCGGGTACGATGCTCATGGGAGCGTCAATTAACGGCTCCTGTCCGGACTCGCACGACAGCTCTGTTACACTGTCAACGCTTTTGCCGATTGTCGCTCAGTATCGAGACGACTTCTACGAGTCTTTGATGAAAAAATCCCCGGAGCCGATTCGAACCCGGCTTATTGAAGAAGTCAAAACGTATCGACAGCCTTTCGGCGCAGCAAGACAGTACTTTAATCATATTCTCTCAAAGCTCCGAGCGGAGCAGTTGCAAAACGTTCAGCTGGCGCGATTGTACGCCTGGATGGGATATCCGGACGCCGCTCAAGACAGAGTAAGTCTTGTTAAAAGCGTTTCCGCTCGAATGAGATGTCAGATTGATTGCCTTCTCACAAATTCGCATTCTCTTCTCGACGACGACATTGTTGACGACGTGTTGCCGTTGATAGCTCAGATAGAAAAAATTCTGGACGACGGGATTCAGTGCGGCGCTTTTGTCGACCCGTGGAACATTCTCGGTTTTGGCGATCAATTTCCGTTGTTCCATTCAGCGGAAGACTCCACTCCAGATCAGAGAATTGACGAATTGATAAACCTCATGGGCGCGATTTTCAATCTCTATTCCCGATCGATGCGTCAGGCGTCTGCCAACAACAAACTCGCCTTGAAGGAAGAACTGTCAGCCAATATGCATCGGCTGGCAAACTGGTGGGATCAGTACGCCTCAAGCGAATTAAACTCCATTGACAGCATCTCCGGAGATGAAAGCTGGGAGTCTGCCAATCAGGTTGCAGACGCTTTGGCGGTTTGGAAAAAAGCGGGCGCGGCGGCAGGCGATATAAAATTCTGGCGTCCTCAAGTTGAGAACTTCGACTCTACCAAAGCGTACGCTTTGTTAATTGAAGAACTCATGGATCAAAAGGATTACGTCGCCGCGATGGCTTTGCTGATGAACTGGCTCAGCGTGTCAGATGAAATCCTGCTGGACGATGGCGACTATTCCATTCATCCGTTAATTCTTCGATGGATGGAAGACCAATGGTTTAAGTCTTCTAAAATTGACCGCATCGAAGGACGGCGCGGCAAGGAGACGATGGACGGCTGGACGGCTGCGAAAAAGTTTATCGATTTCCTTGAAGCCAACGCAGGCGCCTATTGGGAAATACCCCATCTGGAAGTTTCACAAAACGGTTTTCCCTCTTTTAACGAATTTAAAAAGGGACTTAAAGACGATGCCGGCGACAACGACAGCTTTGACGATCTGTTCCTCAATTTTATGGGAATGCCCAAACCGCCAGCAGACGGAGACAGCCCCGACAGCGTCGATTCATTTGACGAAGACGAAGAAGATGACGACGACGTTTTTCGCAACGCCTATGAAAATGTCGTTTATCGCGATACGACTGACGATGGCATCGACAGCGATATGATGGACGACAAGTCCGCAGATCCGCTTAGCGATTTTGAATTGATGGGAGAAATGGACAGAATCAACGATCGGCTTATGTTCTGGATTACAGTCGCTCGATTGTGGAAAATGTCCGCCGTCTTTTCGCTTAACTATGCCAGCGAACATCCTGACAGAGACGAGACTCTGCGGGCGTGGGGAAAAATCGGGCAGGAAAAATTACAGCAGCTGCTCTGTCTGACAACCGAGGTGGAACGGTACATAATTCCCATCCAAACGGACACTCGTCAATCGCTCATTGAATACGAACAGCGCCGAGCTATTAAAGACTCTTTATTGGAACGGCTTGTTTCAACCATTGTGGAAATGGAAGACGTTTGTCGAATTCTTGCCTCGACGGAAACGGAACCGATTCCCGACAGCGACAGCTCATGGGAAACGCTCAATCGGCGCGTCTTGCAGGCGATGCTTCATTCAGACGTCGATTTGATTCACGAACTTTGGCAGCCGTTTTTAGACGTCTTGAGCGAGCAAACGCTTTTATATTGTCCCATTGCCCGCGGAGGCAGCGCTCAAAAAATTGCGAAGTCAAAAGGCGTTCAGATTGTTATTCAGCGTCTGCTCAATACGCTCCCGAGACTGGGGCTGATGTTGTACTCTCTGGATCTGCTCAATATCAGTCAACAGATAGAACACACTCATCCGATTGGAATGGGCGCCATTACTCGATTTGACAAAATATTTGAAGTCGCCTGTTTTGGCATGGTTCGCAACATCGTTGAAAACAGTTCCAATCGACGTCAAAACTGGTCAGTGTTTTCCTTGACAGAAACTCTGGAAAAACTTGCTGAGGCTTTGCTGTCGTGCTGGCTTCCGCACTCGCAGGGCATTCGCGTTTCCTCAATTGAATCCGTCGGTTCCGTTCATCGCTGGGCTAGATTACAGTCCTTTATTAAAAAATACGGAAAAGATATCTTTTCTCCAATTCACATGGGATACGGCGCTATTCAAGCGATTCTGCATCAAACGGTTCCCGTTTGGCTGACCAATCTCATCAATTCCGACGAACCGGAAATGGGCGAATCGCTGCTGGAAGATTTGAGAAATAATGTAATCTCATTTGAAGAAGCGTGTCATTGGCTTGAGTTGGTTTACGATTCCATTATGGAATATTACGGTCAGTACATAGATTACAACTCAACTACAACGCAGTCCGATAGAGGAGAGATGCTCTATACATTATTGGATTTTCTGCGCCTTCAGGCGGGATACGATCGCATTGCATGGAAGCTCATGCCGGTTGAAACCATTCACTCAGCGCTGGTTCGCGAAGGGAAGATGGAAGCGGCAGACTTCTGGCTTCGCGCTATTGCAGAACGCTGCTCTGAAGTTGCAGACGCGCAATGGGAACGATACGTTCAATTGCAAAAACAATACGGCATGCTCATGACCGGCATTGGCGACAGAATTGGCGAACGCTTTGTCCGACCGCTGGAAGTTGAACAGCTGTGTTCGTTAATTGAACCTGCTATCAACGAGCAGCGCGAGAAGAAACCGCTGGTGTCGTTTAAAATGTTTACCGACGGCGTTTCACGATTTGCAGAACACCCGAAGGGCAACGGATTCGAGCTTCCCGCCTGGTTGGAAGCTATCGAAAAAGAAGCGCAGCGAATTCGAAATCAATCGGAAGAAGAAGATGAGATGCTTGATCTTTCTGCGTATGTCAAACCTGTTATGCAAACAAAGGCAAAGTTGTCCAAGATGATTTCAATCATGAAAAAACGCATGAAAGATTCCAATGGATAATTGCACAACGCATAGCGGTTGATCAATATCCTGTTTGATAAAAAAGGATGAATCATATCAGGGAACAAAATTTTAAAGGACTGTTAGACAGAGTTTTTATTTGACGAAAGTCGAAAAGAAAGTTGTTGTGATCAAGAATAAAAACATGATAAACAAAAATGTCTGGCGCTTGATCACAGCCCCTAAAAACAAGGCTGATTCTATACGGCGCCGTTAGTGACCAGTTCTGAAAATTTTTGTTTTTGAATTGAATGCGTTCTGTAATAAGCAGGAAATTTTTTGAAGTTGGATATTCGAATGCAATGATTAATTTTTCAATTGTAAAGAAAATGATGATTTGATTTTTTCTTTTCTTTCATTGAACGATTTTATGGATAACCGAATGCCATATTAAAAGTTTTTTAAAAGTTTTTTAAGTATTTTCATATTTTTTTAAGAAATTTAACGAAAGACGTCTTGCATAATTCTGAATAATGGTATATTGTTTTATTAATAACACACGCATTCAATTGAACAGATTCTTTTCAAATACAACAACAAGATTCGTTCAAATTGATTAACGTTTTTTAGGTTCAAGGGAATACGCCTCACCAGTTAAATTCCGACAGACGCGGATCGTCTTCGGTCATCGCATTGAGTCGATGTCACGTTCGTTTACAAGAGGCTTCCCCAAACTATGGATGGAGGATTTACTGTGCCTACTGAAACCAAGAAGACTGCTGCCAAGAAGACCGTAGCCAAGAAGGCTGCTCCGGCTGCTAAGAAGACTGCTGCCAAGAAGACTGTTGCCAAGAAGGCTGCTCCGGCTGCTAAGAAGACTGCTGCCAAGAAGACCGTTGCCAAGAAGGCTGCTCCGGCTGCTAAGAAGACTGCTGCCAAGAAGACCGTTGCCAAGAAGACAACCGCCAAAGCTGCTCCGGCTGCAAAGAAGACCGTTGCCAAGAAAGCTGCCGCCAAGGCTGCTCCGGCCAAGAAGACTTGCGGTTGCAAGAAAGCCTGCAAGAAAGCTGAAGCCAAATAAGTTCAGCGTCTTAATCTGGCAGCGTTACAGAAGATTCTCGTCAACGATGCCAGAACTCCGCGTAATTCGCATTTATAAAACGGGATTGCAATTCAATTATTGCGATCCTGTTTTTTTGTTGACGTCTATGCGTTCGTATAAATTTCTGGAATGTTTTTATTCTCCCGCCAAAACTTTCTTTCATCCGTCCACCTTCCATTTTCTTTGGAATTGAATATAATACGTCTATAATTTTCATCGAACAAATAATATGAATATTCAATAACACTGATATGGGTTTAAATCCTCAACAGCAAGAGGCTGTCGATACGTTGTCCGGACCGCTGCTGGTTTTGGCGGGAGCCGGGTCAGGCAAGACGCGCGTTGTTACAATGCGAATCGCCAACCTGATTAAACACGGCGTTGCTCCGCAGAGAATCCTGGCGGTTACGTTTACCAACAAGGCGGCAAAGGAAATGAAAGACCGCGTTATGCAAACGCTCGGCATAACCGGTTCGCGTCAGCGCGGCGCCGCCGTACCGGAAATATCAACGTTCCATTCCCTTTGCGTTCGAATCCTCAAACGCAACATTCATCACTTGGGTTATCCAAACGAATTCGCCATTCGCGACCGCGGCGATCAGGAGAGTCTCGCCCGTTCGGTTCTCAAGGAAATTCATTGTCCGGAAACCGCTCTTAAACCGTCGGATTTGGTTAACCAGATCGGCGCGTGGAAAACGCAGGGCATTCGACCGCGCGATGCAGGACGCTATGCGGAAAACGACAAACAGCATCTTGCCGCTGTGGCGTATCGGCATTATCAGGACGGACTCAAAGCGGCGGGCGCCGTCGACTTCGACGACCTGCTGTTACTTACAGACGATTTGTTTACCCAGTTCCCGGAAGTTGCTCAGGAGGAAGCGGGACGTTTCGATCACATTCTCGTTGACGAGTACCAGGACACCAACCAGTCGCAGTACAAGATTGTCAAGACGCTGGCGCTGCCGCATCGCAACCTGTGCGTTGTCGGCGACGACGACCAGTCCATTTACGCCTGGCGAGGCGCGGAAGTAACGCACATTCTTCGATTCAAAAACGACTGGCCCGAGGCGAAAGTCATTCAGCTGGTAACAAACTACCGGTCAACCAACGAGATTATCGAATGGTCAAACCGGCTCATTGCGTTCAACCGCGTTCGACATCCCAAAGTTTTAGAAGCGACGCGATCCGGAGAGCGGCCGCGCATTCTTCAAATGGACGACGGGGAAACGGAAGCGCTTCGCGTCGTGCGAGAAATCAAATTGCAAATCGACAACGGCAGACGTCCGTCGGACTTCGCGATTCTCTTTCGCACCAACGAACAACCCCGAGCGTTTGAAACGGAGTTTCGCCGTCAGCGCGTGCCTTACGTGTTAGTAGGCGGGCAATCGTTCTTCGACAGAAAAGAAGTTCGAGACATTCTGGCGTACCTGCGAACGGTCGTTACAAACAAAGACGAAATCTCTTTGTTGAGAATTATCAACACGCCCGCCCGCGGCATCGGTCAGACGACGGTAACGCAAATCATGGAACACGCCGTTTCCAACCACATTCCGATTATTGAGTTTCTGCCCCGCTGTTCAGAAACGCTCAACTTCAAGCCGCAAACCGCCAAAGCCGTTGCGGGGTTTCAGGAACTCATCGCCGACCTTCGCCGCAAATCGCGGCAAATGCCGCTGGTCGAGTTTATTCAGTATTTGCTGGATAAGATTCAGTACCGATCGGAAATTGCGCGTCTGTACGAAAAGCCGGCGGATCAGGACGAACGCTGGAACATGGTTCAAGACCTGGTCAACGCGGCGGGCGAGTTCGTTAAACGTCAGCAGGAATCCGGAGAAAAGCCGACGCTCTACAATTTTGTACAGGAGCTGACGCTTTCAGACTGGTCGTCCTCGCCGGACGACAAAGAAGAGAAACTGGCGGGTAACAACGTTACGCTCATGACGCTTCACGCCGCCAAAGGATTGGAGTTCCCGGAAGTGTACATGGTCGGCATGGAAGAAGGAATCTTGCCGCATAAAAAGTCGATTGAATCGTACGAGGAAAAAAACATCGACGAAGAGCGCCGCTTGTGTTACGTCGGGTTTACCAGAGCGAAACAAAAGCTCACGCTCACCTTCGCCTTAACGAGAATGAAATGGGGCAAACAGCGAGAAACGATTCCCAGCCGGTTCCTGTACGAAGCGACCGGGCAGTCGGAAAATCCCAACTACTACGCGGCGAAAAGCGGCCGCCCGCCGAAGAAAGGGAGACAATAAACGCTTCGTCAACCGCTTGCGACGGGGAATGCGGCGGCTTGACGCCGCCTTGTCCAACGCCCTGCACATGCACTGCGACAAAACCGAAAATCTTACTGGATCGCGGACGTAAGTCCGCCCCCGTAGGCGGGGAGCCGATCCGCGCTGCTGCGCGAAACATATTACAACCGTTCCCATTGGTCGCTTCGCCTCACACGCTCCACGATGACGAAGCCAAACTTTGTCCTTCGAAAAGACAAAAAAAATTAGGGTTGCGGACTTACGTCCGCGATCCAGAGTGGTTTCTTGCTGCGAAAGAGGTTTTTAGTGGGACTTTTTCCCGTTCCGCTCTGTCCGTATTTGCCGCTTCATTTTTCGTAAAATGAAAATACAAAAAGAAAAAAATCCCTCCCCCCTATTGACAGTTCAGGGAAAAGGGGTATAATTCGTTTTAATGTTTGAATGAGAAAGCGATTTCAAGTTCATTCAGGTTTCCCGACGCTGTAATTTGCAGTGAAACCAAAATTTATCGGGGCTTAGCTCAGCCTGGCTAGAGCGCTACGTTCGGGACGTAGAGGTCGCACGTTCAAATCGTGTAGCCCCGATTGCTTGAGCGGGACGCAAGTCCCGCTTTTTTAATGGTTTACGTCTTATTGCACTTGACCCGTAAATCGTTATTTTTCTTCCCCTTTTTTCGAGTTTTTGCTCCATTTTAAGGGCAAAAGGGCAGAAAAAGGGCAGAAAAATATAGTGTATTTCTGTTTACTTTATTACGGGGATTGTCTAGCTATGGAAGTTATTCCAAAACTCAAATTGGTCAAGGGCTATTATTACGCCAAAATCAAAGGAAAAAACACCTATCTTGGGAAGGATAAAGAAAACGCCAAGAAAAAGCTCCATCAATTAGTCGGCATCGCTCTTATCGCGGATTCTAATGCCAATCAACCGCGTTGTTATATGAAAACGGTTGAGGAAATTATGCTGTTGTACTACGAGGAGAATGCTAAATACTACGTCAATCAAGCCCCTCTCCGTTGTACTACACGAGAAATTGCTTGTATGTTTCCAGATACCCTTGCGATAGAATTTACTGCATCGGAACTGGAAGAATACCAACTCGCGCTTGCTGACCGTCGTTTGTCTCGCAGTACAATCAAAGACCGCGTTTCAATGATTAAAAACATTTACCGTTGGGCGGCAAAACGGAAGCTGTTGCCTGTTTCTGCTTGGCAGGAATTGTTGCCCGTTGAAAACTTGAAAAGGGGTCGGACTAATGCGAAGGAGTCGAAGAAAATTCCCCCGGTCGATAGAAAAACGCTTGGGCGAACTCTCAAATATGCTGACCCTATGATTCGGGATATGGCATTGGTTCAGTTATACGGTGGAATGCGACCGTCTGAAATGACAAGCATGCGCCCTTGCGATATTGCTCGGCAGAAATCCGGTGTCTGGGTTTATGTTCCTGAACATCATAAAACGGAAAACAAAGGTAAAGAAAGGATTATTTATCTCGGACCGAAAGCCCAAGTGCTACTGCTAAAGTACATCGAAAAACTCGGTTGGGAATCCAAAAAATATATCTTTTCTCCGCGTGAAGCCCAGCGTGAACGCGTTGCTCGGTTACGTGCCGCCAGAAAGAGTAAAGTTCAACCGTCTCAACGGGGACGCCGTGCTTGCTATAAAGACAAGCCTTTACGGTATTTTGCCGACCATTACGACAAGGATTCCTATAGCAAGGCGATTAAACGCGCTATTCAACGCGCCGGGGTCGAACATTGGACGCCTTATCAATTACGCCACTCAGCCGGAACGCTTGCTAGGAAAATAGCCGGGTTGGACGGGGCGCAAGCCTTTTTGGGTCATTGTGATGCCAATACTACTGAAATTTACGCAGAATTGGATTCTGCTAAAGCGATTAAAATCGCTATGCAAATAGGGTAAAAGTGGTAAATTTTACCACTTATGCCGGGTTTGTTGGAAAAGAAAAGCTCTCTGCTAACAGAAATTTTTCCTTTTTTATGGGGAACCCGTTACACTCAAATTTATTTTTCGTTATAATAACTATCGGCATGACAATCGTTGTTTATGCCGATTAGTTTTTGTTTGTGGAAGGCACAGCCTTTCGCGCTTGCTAGATAATAGGAGGTTTACTTTAATGGCGGAAAAAGTTCAGAAGGTTTCCAGCCCTCTTGGTATAGCGTCGTTATGTATTGGCATTTTCGCTTGCTGTATTGGGGCAATCCCTTATATTGGTTTGGTTGCAATTCCATTAGGTCTAATCGGTCTGCTATTGGCATTTCTCGGTTTTCTGATTTCGATTATTAGTCGCAAATCGACAATTGGTTTTCAAATTGCTGGCGGTATTATTTGCATTGTAGGAGTCGTTTTCTCACTTCATTGGACGAAAGCGGTAAACGACGTCGCTTTAGAAGCATTGGAAGGTGTCGATAAAGCGGTTACACAAGAATTTGAAAGATTAGATAGTGCAATTAGCGCACCATTAGCTACAAATTCTACGGAAGTCAATTCTCAAAGCGTAACTGTCGCGCCGTCTGCTATGCCGAACGATGGTATTTCAACTAGCGGCATGACCCAGAATGAATTATTTGAACTCGCTATTAAACGGAATAAAGAAAATCGTGAACGTGAGAAAGAAATGGAACGCAGGGGTGCTAATAAACCTTCCTCAACCGCGCCAGCCCCGGTTGTATCTACTCCCCCTACGTCTGAAGTATCTAAACCAGAACCGGCGGTAACACCCGCCCCTGCTGTTGTTAAAACTGAACCTGTCGCAACTCCTACAAGCGAACCAACAGAAAAGTGGTACGACGCTTCTAAAGAGGGGATATTAATTGGGGATATTGAAGTTAAAATCAAAAAGGT
>CACXSS010000076.1 GCA_902770245.1 uncultured Planctomycetota bacterium
GAGGTAAGTGTGAAGCCCCAGATAACAGGCGTCATCACCAAGGTGCTTGTCAAACCTGGTGACCGCGT
Source organism: uncultured Planctomycetota bacterium (assembly GCA_902770245.1). Taxonomy (GTDB): domain Bacteria; phylum Planctomycetota; class Planctomycetia; order Pirellulales; family Thermoguttaceae; genus RUG11551. Next base: position 69 of record CACXSS010000076.1, read on the forward strand.
AACGGCAGGTCAGGAGCTGGCTCATATCAGGGTCATACCCGACATGAGCCAGCTCAACAGTGCCCAGACCGCCATCGAGAGTGCACGTATCGAACTGAATGAGCAGCAGCGCGAGTGGGACCGTACCAAACGTTTGTATGAAAAAGGTGTTATCAGCACCGAAGAATACCAGCAGTATGAGACAAGGCTGAAGGCGGCCCGCGAAAAACTCACTGCAGCCGAGGCAGCTTATGAGGTCGTGACCAAAGGAGCTTCCAGACGTTCTGGAACTATCAATACGACGATTGTCGCCAGTCCTATGTCGGGCATCGTGCTTAATGTGCCAGTCAAGGAGGGTTCGTCGGTATCGGCTACCAGTATGTTCTCCGACGGTACCACTATCTGCACGGTGGCCGACATGAGCGACGTGCTGTTCAAGGGCCACATCGATGAGACAGAGGTAGCACGGCTCCGTGTTGGTATGGAGACCACATTGGTACTCGGTGCCATGCAAGAAGTCAAGGTGCCTGCTACGTTGGAATATATCTCGCCAGAAGGTGTAGAGCAAAACGGGGTAACCAGGTTTGAGGTATGGGCAGCTGCCAGCATCCCCGATGGCGTCGATATCCGCTCTGGCTACAGTGTCAATGCCCGTGTAGTCACTGAGGAGCACAAGGGTGTGCTCTCCATCGATGAAGCATCAGTGGTGTTCGATGCAGACTCGGCTTTCGTCTATCGCCTCACCTCCAGCCCGGAGGATCTCTCGTCACAAGAATGGGAACGCATACCAGTCAAGGTGGGTATCAGCAATGGCATCTATGTGGAGATACTCCAAGGCGTAAATGCCGAAGACCATCTGCGAGGAATTAAAAAGTAAAGAGCGATATGAAATATAAGATGATAACATCCGTGGCTATACTCTTAGCTGCACTGTCAGCAGCAAGAGCTCAGCAACATGCCTATACGCTTGATGAGTGCATCGACTATGCCATCAGCCATAATATCAATGTGCAGGAACGTGCGCTGGCCATCAGCCAACAGGAGATAGCACTCAACACATCGAAGAATGCATGGCTGCCAGACCTCAATTTGGACATGAGCCAGATGTTCGGTTTCAACAATCCTGGGGCAGCGTCAGGCAATGGCAGTGTCTCACTTGCCGAGGACGGTTCCGCCACAACAGGATCTGTAAGAGCCTCGATGCCATTGTTCGACGGTTTTAAGACCAAGAATCAGATTCAGGCTGACAGATTCTCGCTGATGTCTGCCACTGCCAACTTGGAAGCAGCTAAAAAAGACATCTCCATTCAGGAAGACATCGTTGAAGAAGTCCTCCGCGTTTACGGCTACGACAACATGGAACCCGTCATGCCGTGCGTTCCGACTCATGCCTTGTACGTAGACGCGCCGCTGAGAACGGAACACAAAGCGCGCCGTTTGCTGGCAGTTGGATATGGCTATACAGAAGTTCATAACTACTGCTGGTTCAACGAGAAGTGGATTGACGCGCTCAAGCTGGAAAATCACGGCGTAACAGACCCGGCTCTCAAGCCGATGGAGTTCGCCAATCCGTCGTCAACGGAACATCGATTCCTCCGTACAACGCTCATGCCGAACCTGTTCGCTCTGGTAGAAAAGAACCGCCAGTTCCGCGACGCGTTCAAGCTGTTTGAAATCGGGCACATCTTCTTCGACAACGGACCGAAATCCTGTCTGGAAAAGACGGCTCTGGCAGGCGTTGTCTATCAGACTGCCGCGGCAGGGTCGCTGGAAGACCTGTACAGAAGCGTCAAAGGCGCGGTCGAAGACCTGGGTAAAATCTGGTTCAGCAAACCGGCGGAGTTTGAAATTCAAGACAAGGCGTTGTACCCGTGGCAGCAGCCCGGCGCCTGGATTGCCATTAAGATCGACGGCAAAATCGTCGGCTCGATGGGCTATTTAGAAGGCGACCTGCTCAAGACGGTCGTTTCCGAAGGCGGGCAAGTCGTCTGGTTTGAAATTTGCCTCGAAGACGTCGACGCAGACGTTTTCCCATCGATGGAATGTCAGCCGATCCCGGTCTTTCCCGGTTCCTGGGCGGACTTCTCCCTCGTCTGGCCAGTTGACGCCGGATTCGGCAAGCTGGACAAGGCGCTTTCCGAGTTCACGCACCCTCTGCTCGTTTCCCGCAGTTTTATTGGCTGCTATAAAGGCAAGGGCATGGAACCCGGCATGGGGTCGTACACGTTCAGAACGCAAATCGGAGCGGCAGATCACACCTTGACCGGAGAAGAAATCGAACAGTTCCGCGCCGCCTGGCTGGACTTCCTGAAAGAAAAGGGAATAGCTCTTAGAAGTTAGGAATTAGGAGTGAGGAGTGAGGAGTTGAAGAAACTCCTCAAAGCGACCATCGGGAGCGGTTTTTGGTAACCGCGCGGGAGCGCGGTTTGGGAGCGGCGTCTCGCCGCCTCACTCCTCACTCAAAAACGTTCGAACTCTCTATCTCATAAAATTAGAATTGTACCCTGTCTCGGAGTATCCGCCGCTTACGGAATCGTCTTCCAGAACCGGGGATTCGTATTCGTCTGGGCTGTACTGAGCGCCAAGAGCGGGAGAGACTTCCGCATACTGGGGACCCGCGCTGAAAGTAGGCATGGCGTCAACAAACTGATTGTTATTATTATTTGAACTGTGCGGCGACGCCAGCTGTCGTCCAGCGTCTTCCGGATTCAAATATCCATCGGATTCGTTCTGGCTGTACTGATTGGCGTCAAAAGTTGGCGACTGGTAATCGTCCTGAAATGAATCTGTCATAGTTTGCCGATTGGAAACAACAGGATCGCTCCACTCGTTTTCAGACTGACCCCAATAATTGCCGTTATTTGAAGCTTTATTTTCTGTATTTTCAGTCGTCCCGTTTCCCTGAACAGGAGCGCTTTGAATCTTGGAAACCGATTGAGTCATAACGACGTCTCCCGATTCCTGCAATCCATTGTTGCGAGTATTCTTTTTGTATATGACCGCCGACACAATCAAGGCGCTAATCGCGACGCTGAGAAAGACCAGCTTAAATGTTTCTCGGCTGAAAAGCGCCTTTCGAGTTTTTTCCCAATTTATCCAACGCTTTTTCTGCGACGGCGCAGGCTGAGTTGGCTTGACGTCAGATTTCGATTCCGTACGAATCGTATTGCATTTATTCTCGTTTGTTGTTTCTCGTTCCTTTTGGGGGGCTTCAGAATTTGAAATCGCAGAGCCGGTTTCTTCCCGCATTTTGGCGATGCTTTCCGCCGTCCGCGCCAGGAGTTCTTCAAAAGACGGAGAATTTGACTCTTTAACGTTCTGAGTGCGATAATTGGGGTCGTTCATGCAATCGTAATTGTCGTCGTCCATGTCAGACATTGCATTTACTGACGACTCTACGGGCGTTTGTATTACCTTTACCGGTTCACTTTTGACAGGCGCAGCAGGAGCGCTTTCAACGGGAGTTCGGATTTCCTTGCCTCTCGGGTCAACAAACGCAACTTGAGAGGGAGCGGACGAGGTTTGGCAGCATTCCGTCGGGGCTGAAATCTCAAAAGATCCGCAGTCTACGCTAATGGATTCTGACAAAGAACGCAATAAATCAAACGATGCGTTTGAATTTGACGCCCTGTCCGTTAGAGTATTCTCTACCGATGAAACCGGCTGGCTGAGTTCGGGATTACGATAGTTATTGTATGGTCGCATGGAATTTCTCCAATTATCTGTTGATTAATTACGCAATGACGTGTAATCAACCTTTACACTTATTAGTTCTATCGTCTGACAAATAGCCGGTCTTGAGGATAATTCCGATTTTATAGAAAAAATAAAGTAGAGGGAGTAGGCAAGAAGGAAATCTTTTCTACTGCCTATTGCCTAATGCCTGCCCCCCTCCCTCCTATTGTCAAAATTATTAGTTTAGTTATAATATTATAGAGTTATTTATCGTGTAATTCGTGAAGCGTAATTGATGAGCGCGAAGCGTAATTACTAATTGCTAATTTCTAATTACTAATTACTACAATGCTTACACTGGAAAAATTGTCGTCGGATACGTTTGCAGGACGTCCTGGTCCGCTGTTGTTAATTGTTATGGACGGAGTCGGAATCGGCAAGCAGGACGAGTCGAACGCCGTCTACGTCGCCAAGACGCCTACTTTGGACAAACTCTTTGGAGCGAAACTGTACTGCCAGCTTCAGGCGCACGGTCAGGCGGTTGGACTTCCCTCCGACGACGACATGGGCAACTCGGAAATCGGGCACAACGCTCTGGGCGCTGGCAGAGTTTTCGATCAGGGCGCAAAACTGGTCAACAAGGCGATTGAAACCGCGTCCATGTTCGACGGCGAAGTCTGGAAGAAAGCGGTCGCGTCCGCCAAAGACGGGCATACGATGCACTTTATCGGGCTGCATTCAGACGGAAACGTTCACTCCAACATTTCTCAACTCTATCCGATGCTCAAACGGGCGGCGGAAGAAGGCGTTAAACGCTGCCGGGTTCACATTCTGCTCGATGGCCGCGACGTTCCCGCCAAGTCGGCTCTGGTTTATATCGAAAAGACCGAAAAGGTTCTGGCTGAAATCAACGAAAAGTATTCCGCCGATTTCCGCATCGCGTCCGGCGGCGGTCGTATGATTACCACCATGGACCGCTATCAGGCGGACTGGTCGATTGTCGAACGCGGCTGGAAAGCTCACGTTTTGGGCGAAGGACGCTCGTTCAATTCCGCGGCGGAAGCCGTTCAAACCATGTACGACGAAGACGCCGAGGCGACTGACCAGTATCTCAAACCGTTCGTTATTACCGAAAACGGCAAACCGGTCGGAACGATTGAAAACGGCGATTCAGTTGTCTTTTTCAACTTCCGCGGCGACCGCGCTATTGAAATCTCGATGGCGTTTGACGGCGGAGCGGAGTTCGACAAGTTCGACCGCGTTCGCGTTCCGGAAGTCTATTATTCCGGCATCATGGAATACGACGGCGACCTGAAGATTCCGAAGCATTATCTGGTCAACCCGCCGCAGATCGACCGCACGTTCTGCGAGTATCTGTGCGACGAAGGCGTCAAAATGTTCGCCATTTCCGAAACTCAGAAGTTCGGGCACGTAACCTATTTCTGGAACGGCAACAAGTCCGGGTACATCAACGAGGCGATGGAAACGTACCACGAAATCCCGTCGGATAAAATTGAATTCGACAAGGCTCCGAAGATGAAAGCCGTCGAAATTACCGATTGGGTTATCGACGCTCTCAACTCCGGACAATACAAGTTCGGGCGCCTCAATCTGGCAAACGGCGACATGGTTGGTCACACCGGCAACATGGAAGCCGCTGTTATTGCGGTCGAAACGGTTGACGAATGCGTCGGACGGATGCTGGAAGTCGTCAAAAAGCTCAACGGCATTGCCATTGTTACTGCTGACCACGGCAACTGCGACATCATGTGGACGGAAAAGAACGGCGTTCGTTCGCCCAAAACGGCGCACACGCTCAACCCGGTTCCGTTCTGCATTTACGACCCCAACTACAACGGGGAATACGAAATGTCCGCCGCTGCGACCGACACGGTCAACCGCCCGGGTCTGTCCAACGTTGCCGCGACCGTCATGAATCTGCTCGGATTCAAGGCTCCGGAAGACTACCGCCCGTCGCTGGTGGAATTTAAGAAGAATTGACATATTTCAAATAGCAATTAGCAATTGTCGCAAGCGTTATAATAATTGCTAATTGACAATTGCTAATTGCTAATTCTCAACTCTCTATCGCCCAACCATGTTAAAAAAACTGTTTCAAAACGAAGAGTTTCGTAAACGTTTTGACTACTTCATCCTGGGGTTGATTCTTCTCAACGCCTTGGTGATGGTTTTGCAATGCTATTTTCCGGGCGATATAATTTTACAATGGTTGGACGCAACAATATTGGTAATATTTTGTATCGAGATTGTTGTTAAGATAGTTGGACTGACTTGGAAAGGGTACTGGTCGGATTCCTGGAACTGGTTCGATTTCGGCGTTACAATGATTGCCTTGGGCGCCTGTCTGCAATCATTTATTCCGACTGGAGAATCAACGCTCAATGCAATTTTTACTCTTCGAGTGTTCCGCGGTTTCCGATTTTTCCGGATTTTGCGATTCATTCCCAATATAGAATCCATCATGAACGGATGTCGACACGCCGTTGCTTCGACGTCTGTTATTGTTTTAGCGTTCCTGATAATCGCGTTTATCTGGTCAATAATAAGCTGCAACCTGTTTAGCTCTGTTGCTCCGGAATATTTTAAAGACCCGCTGACGTCGTTCTATTCAATCTTCAGATTATTTACCGTAGAAGGCTGGTACGACATCCCTAACGCCGTCTCAGCAGGTCAGCCGGAATGGTATCAAACCATTGTCAAATTATTCTTTTCGGTTCTGCTTTTCTTTGGAGGCATCATCGGCATGTCCTTTATAAATTCCATTATTATTGACGCCATGGCAAGCGACAACAACGACGAACTGCTGGCGAAAATTGAAAAACTGGAAGCTAAAATCGATAGATTAATGGATGAAAAGGGTCGAATGGAATAAGGATAACCGGGATTCATAATTGAAGCCATCTGTTCTTTCTGCGAGTATTTATTTTGGTCAGCTGCGGATTATAGTAAATCTGATATTTTTTTCTTCCCTCTCCTTGACAGGTTTACTCAAAGGAATATAATTTTTACAATTTTGGGCGCAAGGGTTATCGATTAGCGCTCCTTGCGCTGTACGGTTAAACAATTTGCCATAAAGAAAGGGAGAATCCCATTATGACAGCTGCACGTTTAGTCCTGGAGGACGGCGCGGTATTTCCGGGCGAGTCTTTTGGGGCGGCGGTTTCCTCAGCCGGGGAGGTGGTTTTCAACACAGCCATGACCGGTTACACTGAAAGTCTTACCGACCCCTCTTACGCCGGACAAATTCTTGCCATGACCTGGCCGTTAGTTGGTAATTACGGCGTTCCTCCTCATCTTTTAGAAAACGGCATTCAAAAATTCTTCGAGTCAAATCAAATCTGGGTTAAAGGTCTTGTTGTCAGCGAATATTCTCAGCAGTACAGCCATTGGAACGCGGTGGAAAGCCTGTCTCAATGGATGGAACGCGAGGGCATTCCCGCCATTTCCGGAATCGACACCCGCGCGCTGACAAAGCGGCTTCGCGAACGCGGCACGATGCTGGGCAAAATCGTCGTGGACGACCCCGCCGGCAAGCCGCAGGACGTCGAGTTTTACGATCCCGGCAAAGTCAATTTGATTGCTCAATGCTCGTGTACGGAAATAACGGAGTTCAAGCCTGAACAGCCGTCCGGGGCGCGCATTGTCTTAATAGACTGCGGCGCGAAGAACAACATCTTACGCAGTTTGCTGCGGCGCGGCGCGACGGTAATTCGCGTTCCGTGGAATTTCGACGTTACGACAATCGACTACGATGGTCTGATGATTTCTAACGGACCGGGCGACCCGCAAATGGCGGAAGAAACGGTTGAGAACATTAAAAAGGCGTTCGAGAAGAACAAGCCGATTTTCGGAATCTGCATGGGCAACCAGCTTTTAGCCAGAGCCGCCGGCGCGACAACCTACAGAATGCGCTACGGACACCGCGGGCACAATCAGCCCGTTATTCTTCAGGGAACTCATCAAACCTGGATTACGTCGCAGAACCATGGCTACGCGGTTGACCCGCTGCGTCTGTCCGACGACTGGGAACCGAGTTACATCAACCTCAACGACGGCACTTGCGAAGGGATTGCTCATAAGAGCAAACCGTTCTCGTCCGTCCAGTTTCACCCGGAAGCCAGCGGCGGTCCCCGCGACGCCGGCGTACTGTTCGATCGATTTTTGGATTCAATTAGAAGGCAGTAGGCAATAGAGAGGAGTAAATAGAGATGAACGAAGAATTCAAAGCGACCAACGGGAGCGGTTATAATACATCTCGCGCGGGAGCGCGGACTGGCTCCCCCGCCATGGGGGCGCAACTCGCTGCTAATAGCCTTTCCAAGGTCCTTCTTCTTGGTTCCGGAGCTTTGAAGATTGGCGAGGCTGGAGAGTTTGACTACTCTGGCTCTCAGGCTCTCAAGGCGTTGAGGGAAGAGGGCATTCACACGGTTCTTATCAATCCGAACATTGCGACCGTACAGACTTCGCAGGGCGTAGCTGATACGGTTTATTTTTTGCCTGTTACACCGGAATACGTGGAGCAGGTAATCCAAAAGGAGCGACCGGACGGGATTCTGCTTTCTTTCGGCGGTCAGACGGCTCTTAACTGCGGCGTGGCGCTGTACAAAAACGGGACGCTGGACAGGTACGGGGTTCGGGTTTTGGGAACGCCGGTTGAAGCGATTATCAATACCGAAGACCGGGATCTGTTCGTGAAAAAGCTGTCGGAGATTGGCGTCCATACGATTAAATCCGAGGCGGTCGAGAATATAGAAGACGCGGTCAAGGCGGCGGAAGAAGTCGGCTATCCGGTGATTATCCGTGCTGCGTACACCTTGGGCGGACAGGGCAGCGCGTTTTGCGACAACGAAGAAGAACTGCGTCTGCACGCCGCCAACGCGTTGGCGTTTTCCAACCAGATTCTGGTCGAGAAATCCCTTCGCGGCTGGAAGGAAATTGAATACGAAGTCGTTCGCGACCGGTTCGACAACTGCATCACCGTTTGCAACATGGAGAACTTTGACCCGCTGGGAATCCACACCGGCGAGTCGATTGTCGTCGCGCCGTCACAGACGCTGACCGATACGGAATACCATAAACTGAGAGAGCTGGCAATCAAGATCGTTCGTCACGTTGGAATTATCGGCGAGTGCAACGTTCAGTACGCTTTAGACCCTAATTCCGAGGACTATCGCGTTATCGAGGTCAACGCCCGTCTGTCGCGGTCGTCCGCTCTTGCCAGCAAGGCGACCGGCTATCCGCTGGCGTTTGTCGCCGCCAAACTGGCGATGGGGTACAACCTCTACGAGCTGAAAAACAGCGTTACACAAACCACAAGCGCATTCTTCGAGCCGGCGTTGGACTACTGCGTTGTGAAAATCCCCCGCTGGGATTTGTCGAAGTTCAAGGGCGTATCCAAACAGATCGGCTCGTCCATGAAATCCGTCGGGGAAGTCATGGCGATTGGGCGCAGTTTTGAAGAGGCGATTCAAAAAGGACTCCGCATGATTGGGCAAGGCATGCACGGATTCGTCGCCAATCACGAACTCAAGTTCGAAAACCTCGACGACGCGCTCGTTCATCCAACCGACAGCCGCATTTTCGCCGTCGCCAAAGCGTTCCATCAAGGGTACTCAGTCGACAAGATTCATGAGCTGACCAGCATCGACAAATGGTTTTTGTACAAGCTGGAATCCATCTACAACGTTCATCGGGCGATTGACGAGTACCACAATTTCAAGGACATTCCCAGCGATTTGCTTCTGACGGCAAAGAAAAAGGGCTTTTCCGATTTCCAGATTGGGCGTCTTGTCACGCACGGTCAAACGGATCCGGAAGACGCTATGCTCGAAGCCCGGGCGGAACGCAAACGACGCGGAATCAACCCGTTTGTCAAGCAGATCGATACGCTGGCGGCAGAGTTCCCTGCCAAGACGAATTATCTGTATTTGACGTACCACGCGACAGAACATGACGTCGAGTTCCACAAAGACCGCCGCTCGGTTATTGTTCTCGGTTCCGGGGCGTACAGAATCGGGTCGTCGGTGGAGTTTGACTGGTGCTGCGTCGGCGCGATTAAAACCATTCAGGCGGAAGGATACCGGGGCGTGATGATAAACTGCAATCCGGAAACCGTTTCGACCGACTACGACATGTGCGACCGTCTGTACTTCGACGAACTCTCTCTGGAAGCGGTTCTGGACATAGCGGAATTTGAAGCGCCCAAAGGCGTCGTCGTTTCCATGGGCGGGCAGATTCCCAACAACCTCGCCATGCGCCTGCACGCTCAAAACGTCCCGATTTTGGGGACGACGCCGGAATCTATCGACAGCGCTGAAGACCGGCACCTGTTCTCCGCTTTATGTGACAAGATGGGCGTGGATCAGCCCCGTTGGCGAGAACTGACGTCGATGGACGAGATTTACGATTTCGCCGACGAGGTCGGGTTCCCGCTGATGGTTCGCCCCAGCTACGTGCTTTCCGGCGCGGCGATGAACGTCGTTTCCAACAAGTCGGAATTGAATCATTTCCTCACGTTGGCAGCGAACGTGTCACAAAAACACCCGGTTGTCGTTTCGGAATTTATTGTCGACGCTAAAGAGATTGAATTTGACGCGGTCGCTCAAAACGGGGAGATTGTCGCCTACGCTATTTCCGAACACGTCGAGTTTGCCGGCGTCCATTCCGGGGACGCGACCATTGTCTTCCCGCCGCAAAAACTGTACGTTGAAACGATTCGCCGAATCAAAAAGATCGCTCGAAAAGTCGCCCAGGCTCTGGATATTTCCGGACCGTTCAATATGCAGCTTTTAGCGCGTGACAACGACATCAAAGTTATCGAATGCAACCTCCGCGCCAGCCGTTCGTTCCCGTTCGTTTCCAAAGTGCTGAAAATCGACCTGATCGAACTGGCGACGAAAGTCATCCTCGGCATTCCCGTCGAAAAGCCGAATCGAAGCGCGTTCGACCTCGACTACGTCGGAATTAAAGCGCCCCAGTTCAGCTTCTCCCGACTGGCGAAAGCCGACCCGGTTTTGGGCGTCGAGATGGCGTCAACCGGGGAAGTCGGCTGTCTGGGCGAGGATTTCTACGAAGCGATTTTGAAGTCCATGCTGGCAACCGGATACCGCATCCCGACGCAGAAAAAGATTCTGCTTTCTTCCGGACCATCGAAGGCAAAAGCGGAACTGCTTCCGATTTGCCGTCAGCTGATTAAAAACGGATTTACGCTCTACGGCACGCGAGGCACGACAGCGTATTTGCTGGAACATGAAGTCCCGGCAATCGCCGTTGGCTGGCCCGACGAGTTGACCAGTCGTGGGAACGCCGCGCCTAATCCGGATTCGTCCATGCTCATCAACGCTTTGGACTTGATTCGCAACGGAGAAGTCGACCTGGTTGTCAACATTCCCAAAAACCTGTCGTCAACGGAACTGAGCGCCGACTACGACATCCGCCGCGCGGCGATTGACTACAACGTCCCGCTACTGACAAATGTCCGGCTTTCCACGGCGTTTTTACAAGCCGTCTGCCGCCGCCTCGCCGACGCCCCGATTCAGATAAAGTCGTGGAAAGAATACTAGGGAGTAGGGAATAGGGAGTAGGGAATAGTTTTTTATTCTCGCAACTCGCAACTCGCAACTCGCAACTATGAAATTCACTCAGACCGACGATACGATTGTTGCGATTTCGTCGCCCTTGACGGGAGCGGCGTTGGGGATTGTACGTCTGTCGGGAGCGCAGACGATTGATATTCTTTCCTCCTGTTTTGATCTGTCGCTTGACAAGCCAGTCCGGGCGACGCGATTGGAATTGCCGCTGACGCTGGACGCTGACGCGTCTCCGCTTCCGGCAAGCGTCTATCTTTGGCAAGAGGGACATTCGTATACCGGGGAACTGAGCGCAGAAATCCATACGATCGGTTCTTTGCCGTTACTAAACAGGATTGTCGACCGGTTAATCGAATCTGGGGCGCGGGCGGCGCAGGGCGGCGAGTTTACCTTTCGCGCGTTCCTCTCCGGTTCTCTCGACTTGACGCAGGCGGAAGCGGTTTTAGGGCTGATTGAGGCGTCCGACGAAGCCGCGTTCAAAACCGCCGCCCGACAGCTGGCTGGCGGGTTCTCTTCTAAATTGAAGTCCGTTAGAAACGAACTGCTCGACGTTCTGGTTTATCTGGAAGCCGGGTTCGATTACGCGGAAGAAGACCTGTCGTACTTGACGACCGAACAGCTTCAAAACGCGATTTCCTCCGCCTTGGACAAGGTTCAGGACGTCCGCCGCCGATTGCAAAAGGACGTCTCCGCGGTCGTTTCCAACCGGGTTGTTTTGATCGGCGAACCGAACGCGGGCAAAAGCAGCCTGCTCAACGCACTGACCGAACGTCAGGCGGCGATCGTGTCGAATACGCCCGGCTCGACTCGAGATTATGTAACAGCGCGAGTCGTCTGGGACGGCGTCCCGCTGGAAATCATCGACACAGCTGGGCGCGAGGATATTGATTCTCAGACGTTGGCGTCGTCTATTGCCGCTCAGGCGCAGGAACTGTCGAACGAACAAAAGGACTCGGCGGATATTCTCGTCTTGTGCGTCCCGGTTGACGAAAACGTTATTCACGAAGACAACGCCGATTTAATTGTCAGAACGAAGTCGGATAAAGCGTCTGCGGTATACGATAACCCCGATGGAGAACTGTTCTGTTCCGCCGTAACGGGCGACGGAATAGAAGAAATTCGTCAGGCGATTGTTCACCTTGTCGCCGGTCGTTCTTCCGGACAGACGGAAATTCTGGCATCGACGTCTCAGCGGTGCCGGGAACTGGCGCAGCAGGCGGAAGAGTTTCTTACAGCCGCGTTGGATTTATGCCGCGACGAGTCCGGTTTCGTGCCGGAAGAGTTGATAGCCGAGAACCTTCGCTTGACGCTCAACGCTTTGGGAGAAATCGTCGGGGAGGTCTGCACGGACGACATTCTGGAAGGCATCTTCGGCCGTTTCTGCGTGGGTAAATAGCGGGGGAGCAATATTTTTTCTCTGGATTTTTCCCTTTTTCCCGCCTATACGTCTTGACAAAAACGCCTTTTGATGTCAAAATAGATGAGCGTAATAGGAAGGGCGTTTGCCGACGTCCTTTGTGTTTTTGTTTTTGACCATTTTAAGGTTTACACATGGCAGACTATCAGCATATTTACAGTCAGCTGCAAACAG
>CACXSS010000077.1 GCA_902770245.1 uncultured Planctomycetota bacterium
CCCATACCAAACATGAACGCCATTACCAAAGCCGTCATAACGCCCATGATGGGTTCAATAGCAACGTCAAAAAACGGAGCCAGTTTGTCGACGGTTTCCGCCTGTTCTGGAGCGTTGACGGTTACGCCCGCCAGCAGTTTGGGAAACGAATATTCGCAGGAAAAATACGTCAGAAAACCGGAAAAGAGCGTTGACCCGTACGCAATCGCAACGGTCGTCAACAGCAACCACCCGGATCTGGCGCCCAATCCGGCAATTCCCGCCGCAACCAGAGACAGAATAATCAAAGGAATCGTAAATCCAAGGTATTCTGAAAAGACGCCGTTGAACGTCATGAAGACGCGGACAACGGGGATGGGCAAATAATTCCCCATCAAAATGCCAAAAAATACGGCGATAATAACCTGAACAAGCAGCGGGATTTTCATGGATAAACCTTGCAATTCCTGAAGTATATGTAAAATCATCTCGCCAGCGCATTACTGGCGATTTATTTACGTATTCTACTTCATGAACAGATTTTGTCAATACGGTAAGGCGGCGAGGCGCCGCTCACAATCCGTCGAAGATTTTTAGCCGCAAAGAACGCAAAGAAATGGAAGGCGGTAATGAAGCGACCATCGGGAGCGGAATTACGCAGTTCGCCGAAGGCGAACCAAAAGTTTGAATTAAGCATACCAAATCGCCGCAGCCAACAACGCTTCCGGGTCGCGGACGAAGTCCGCAAAAGAAAGGCTCACGCAAAGTCCGCAAAGTCCGCAAAGTTTTAAAAAACAAGGCTCATCGGTGTGCAAGACTCCCAGGCAAATCTCACGCGGAGATGCGGAGGCGCGGAGGTTGTTCGCAAAGTTTTAAAAATTTCTTTGTGTTCTTTGCGGATTAATACCTGACTAATAAAAAAGCGGGAATTCCCTCCCGCGTTATACTCTTCTTTGAAGATTTAAGCGTAACTACGTTTGCTGCGTTCGCTTCATTACCGCCTTCCATTTTACGTTCGTTGCGCTCACACCCACGGGTTTACACCTGTGGCTCGCCTAATGCACACTCAAATTCCTATTCCTTCGCAACAGGAAATCGGAGCGTAAACGCAGTTCCCTTTCCGACGGCGGAATCGACGCGAATTTTGCCGCCGTGTTTCTGGACAATATCTTTACAAGACGCCAAGCCAACGCCGGTGCCGCCTTTTCCAGAAGAGTCCGGTCCTTTTTTGGTCGTAAAGAACGGCTCAAAAATATGCGGTAAAACGTCGTCTGGAATGCCTGTTCCCCAATCGCGAACCTGCCAAACAACCTGATTGTCTTTTTCATCAAACCCGATTCTGATTTGAAGACGTCCTCCGTCCGGCATCGCCTGACGAGCGTTAATTACAAGATTGAAAATGACTTGCTGAATTTGGTTTCCCCGCGCCATGATTTTCGGGACGTTGGGTTCGTAATCCTTTTCAAACTGAATTTTGTACTTGTTCAGCTCACGTTCCAGAAGAAGCATCGCGTCGTCGGTAAGAGCAATAAGATCCGTCGGCTCCAGGTCCTGAGAACGATTTCTCGCCTGACCTAAAATGCACTGTGTAACCTTCGCCGCCTTTTGACTGGATTCCAGAATAATATTGAACGCCTTTTCCCGCATGGCGTCGTCTTTATGGCGTAACCCCAGCTTGGCGTAGTTCATCACCGTCATGATGATGTTGTTAAACTCGTGAGTTGTCGTTCCCGCCAGCTCGCCCAAGGCAATCAAGCCCTCGCTGTTTTTGAGTTGTTGTTTAAGCTGTTCGTTCTCACGTTCCAGAGCCGCCAGTCTGTCGTCCATTGCTAACACCTGATGTAATAAACCAAAATTAATATATAACGATAGATTTATTATCGGCTGATTGCTCTAAAATGATAAACTCAACTGGCGCTCGTAAACTCAATCTAAATTACCCCAATCCCCAAACGGGCGGATAAGCTGAACGAACTGGGTGTAGGCGTCCTTAAGATCGTCGAGCGCCGGACAATTACCGACTTCTTCCAAAACGTCAATAATTGTCATATAATACCAGAGAAAATCGTCTTGATTGGAATTAAATTGAGTCCAGAAATCAGACCCCTGAACGCGATAAGAACTGATTGAGCAGCGAAGATTATCCAGCTTATCACAAGCAGAAATCAATCGGCTTTCCGCCGGAGCGACTTTAAGATGGTTAATATACGACTCCTTTCTGACCTTCCACGGGGCTTTCTTCTCTGACTTTGAACGCGTGGAATCAGAACAATCCAGAACGAATCCAGCAACGCGGTCGCCAAACTTTTCTCGAATCAACTCCGCGGTTTCCATTCCCCCCTGATCTTCAACGGCATCGTGAAGCAAAGCGGCAATGGCGGTGTCTTCGTCTGCCTGATATTCAATTGTTAAGCCGGACACGCGAAGAAGATGACCAATGTATGGTATATGAAACGGAGATTTCCTCATCTGTTTGGCGTGGAGCGTATTAGCAAATTGAATAGCGTCTACAAAACGTTGAGTCAATTGAGTCATGGCAGCGAAAAGTTTGTAAAAAAAACCAGCTCACCAACGTGCAAGGTTTCGCGCACTATTGAATATTGCTGGTTAGTTTCCCAGCTATATCTAACGAATTAGAACGGCTGGGTACAAGTGTATGATACTATCTCTACGGGGCAGCGGTTTTAACCGGGACGCTGCTTTCTTTGTACGGCGGATCTCCGTATTCACTCGGAGGACATTCCAGCCAAAGAATTAAAATACCTCCTAATAGCGCAAGCCATGAAATAAACAGCAGCCAGCTGAACATATCCCAGCAAGGCGCCTTTTTATATTCGACGACTGCGCCTTCTTCTTCCGGCTGAGGAGCAGACGCTTCTTCTACCGGAAACTCCATCGCTTCAGGATTGTCTCCGTCAGCCGACTGTTCCGTATTTCCAGCGTCTCCTTCTTCCGGAGCGGGCGCGAAGTTTTCTGCTTCACCCTCGGGAGCGTCAAGCTCTGATCCAAAGGGCATATCTTCCTGGAAATCATCTGAAGGTATGCCAGAGGAGCCAAAGGGATCATCCAGATCTTCAAATTCGTTATTTGAGTTTAGGGATGACACGGTCTTTTACCTGGAATGAGTTCTGTTGTTTTTCTTTATTGATTTTACAAATGGCGCGATCAGGAGTTACTTCTCGAACTTCAATGCTGCCGACGTACGTGTTGCCGCGGGTAACTTCCAGCGTGTGACCGACTCTTAAACCGTCGTCCGCTCCGCAGGAAATAACAACCAAATCTGGCGAAGCGCTCAGAACCATGGCGCTAAGCGTTGCCGGAGGATTGGCGGTTTCCAGATAGTATGCCGGGTTGTTGGTGTATCCCAACATACGCAGAAGCTGCATAGCGTTCGCGCTTTCGGAAATCAAATCCTTGTTGCGGCGGCTGAGCTGATCCAGTTCGTTGACTTTCGCGTGGAGTTCTTCCGTCCGTTTTACCATCTGGTCGAACTGAGTGTCGCGATCCTGCTGAATCGTTTTAACGTCGTTGCGAAGTTTCTCGTTTTCGTCTTTCAGAGCGTTAAGGGAAGCGGTAACCGCCTTGAGCTGAGCAACCGCGTCGCGTTCAGACTGGGTTTTAGCCGCCAAGTCCTGTTCACGAGCTGACAGATTGCGAGTCAATTCTTCTTTTTCCGTTTCCAGCTTGGCGCGAACCTGTTCTTTCTCAATCGTTTCGCGTTCCAAATTGCGTTGCAATTCGTTAAGAAGACTGTTCAAGTCTTCCTTTTGCTTTTCCGCATTTTGCAGACGATATTTGTACCCGGCTGGATGTTCCGGAGTTGCATTGGATTCCGGGTTTTCAACCAGCAATCGCCAATTGGTGTGAGTTGCGTACAACGTCATTACCAGCGACATTAAAACAACGCTCATAACGAATATAAGCACCGTAAAGATCTTTCCAACCAAATTCATGGGAGGCTAACTCCTTTGTTATGTAATTTTTGCTATTGTGGCATTCGAGATCCAACCATTCGATTGGCTCTCTATATTACTAACTTATAATATAACTACAAAATCGGGTAATTGTCAATAATTAAAACGATATTTTTAAATTTTTCTTAAAAAAACCTTCTCTCTCAACCCGTTTTTGCAACTTAATCGCTATATTCGGAACAGTTTTTAAGTTTTTATGTTCTTAAATTGCTAATTTCGACTAAACATTTTCACTCGTTTTGGTTTGAATTATTTATCCTAATAGTATTATACGTAAACTTTTTCAAGGAATAACGCCAAAACGACTAAAAAATCAAATAATTTTTATTTCAATTTGTAATCTAATATATTATAGTACAAATTTTAATTATTGTTTCATATTTTCTGAAAAAATTTTTTCAGAAATCATCTCCAAAGCCTTCGAAATCCGCGTCGTCGCCAGCATCTTCCGGCTGATCTTCATTCTTTTGACTTTTATCGATGTTTTCCATCTTCTTTGCCGCCTGTCTGGGATCTTCGTCATCGTCGTCGAATTTAGGCGCAGCCTTTTTAGCCGAAGGCTTTTTGGACGTTTCCTTTTTCGTTCCCGGCCATTGGAACGTCTCTTCCCAGACGACATAGTCGTCGCGAAGAAGCCAAAGCTTTATTTTACAAGGCTTTTCAAACTCGATTTCTTTGATGTTTTTGCCTTCTGCGTCTTTAATGGCTTTACCGCAAAGAACAAGAGCCAGCCGTTCGCTGTCGACAGCCCACTGACTGATATCGTGAAATATTAACGTTGTTTCCAGCTCGTTTGTATCCGGGTTTTTATAAACCATGTGGAAATAATCCGCTCTTGCTCCCGCGACAGGTTTAATTGTCGCCAATTCAAGACTTTCCGGCTCCGGCAAGCTGTATTCATGGAAAAGATCTATGGAGTATTCAATATTATCTCTTGTGGAAGGGGTTCCCAATTTTTTGTTTAAAATATCCTTATCAATTTTCCCCAGAGTTCCGTAGACCTTCATAAAATAGACCGGTTTACAAAATTGAGGCTGTTTTTCCGCTTCCGGACCGATAATTCTAACTTCCAATGTAGCATTTTGAATTTTCGTCCACGGATATTCAATCATCAAATACTGCGTGCGAGCACACTCTTTTTTACTCTTTCCAAAATATTTTGGAGCGGAAAACATTTTCGGGCGAGAAAAATCCATCTCCTTCGGAACGTCCGTTTCCACAGTTTCTTCGTCGTTCCAATCGTCGGCATTCTGTCCCTGAGCGGCAAAAGCAAAGCACAAACCGCATAAAAGGACGAAAATATAGTAAAAAGTCTTTTTCATAATCAATTTAAGGATTATACTACAATATAATTAATGTCAAGGGAAACTTGACGGAGAAATCATATTTCCCCATGACTAAACGTGTTCTTTTATCTATTTTGCCACAAAATTCGAATTTCGTCAAGTAAATGGACGAAATTTTTGAAAAAAAATCGAAAAGAATTCAGAAAATCTCCGATTATTCGGGTTTAGGGGCTTGAGAAAATTTAAAAAATGGGTATAATGCCACTAAAATTTTTGCAAAAAATTACCCCAGACAAATTAACATAACAGGAGGAAATATTATGTCTCAAGTTTGCAGCGTTTGCGGAAAACGCGCCCAAGTTGGCAATTCCGTTACGACTCGCGGTCGCGCCAAGTATTTAGGCGGCGTTGGTACGAAATGCACTGGCATTACCCGCCGTTTGTTCAAGCCCAATTTGCAGACCGTTCGTATTTCGACTGAAAACGGAACTCACAAAACCGTCAAGGTTTGCACCGCTTGCCTTCGCAGCGGAGCCGTTACCCGCGTTGTTCGCGTTCAGCCGTTCAAAATCGTCAAGGACTAAGTTCCTGGATAAATTACGTTTAAAGAACAGAAAGATTTATGCGTCTTTCTGTTCTTTTTTTGTATCGCAAATGGACGAACGCCGCTTAGAGTCTAATTACAAAAGCGACCAACGGGAGCGATTATAATACGTCTCGCGCGGTAGCGCGGACTGGGAGCGGCGCCTCGCCGCCCGAGGGTTAAAACCCACGGCTAGAAATTTTGAACCGCTGCGCGGTTCTAGCGGAAGCGCTTTGCGCCTAATTACTAATTACTCATTACTAATTACTAATTAATAAAATGTTTCCATCCGAATTTATTACGTTGACGACCGATTTTGGTTCCGACAGCCCCTACGTTGCCGCCATGAAGGGCGTCATTCTGACAATTTGTCCGACCGCTCGGATTTTTGATTTATGCCATGGCATAAAACCGCAAAATGTATACGAAGGCGCCTTGACGCTGGAAAATGTCGCTCGATTCTTCCCGCCGGGAACGGTTCACATTGCCGTTGTCGATCCCGGCGTTGGAACAAGCCGCGATATTATTCTCGCTCAAATCGGGGATTATTACTACATCGCCCCCAACAACGGGCTGCTGACCCGGGTTATTCGTCAGGCGGAATCGGATAAAGTTTCCATGAAGTTCTATTCCCTGGAAAATCGCGGGTACTGGCTCGAGGCGATTTCCAACACCTTCCACGGTCGCGACGTCATGGCTCCTGCAGCGGCGCATTTGCTCTGCGGAATGGCTCCTAAATACATGGGCAAACCCACAACGTCTATCGTTGAGCTGGAAATTCCGGAACCGGTTATTGAGTCGTCTTCAATTACCGGAATTGTCGAGGACGTCGACTCGTTTGGGAATCTGATTACCAACATCAACGCCAAATCCCTTGTCGGTCGCGCGCTTGACGATTCTGTTCAAATCTCGCTGTCCGGCAAAACCGTAACGCAGGGCGTCTGCCAAACATACGGGGACAAACCCGCCGGGGCGACGATTGCCATTATCGATTCCTCAGACCGCGTGGAAATCGCCGTCGTCAACGGGAACGCCGCTCAAACGTTCAACGCCGCCATTGGAGACGAAGTCGTTTTGACGTGGGCGAATAGGCAGTAGGCAGTAGGGTTGACGCTTCGCGTCAATTCCTTATTATCAAAACTGCTGTCGAATTGGGCGCGACGGTTATCTTCCCGGATGCCGGCTTGCCGGAATCGAACCAGACAAACGACTCGCCCTGTTCGCTGTTCAAATCCAGATCAAACGACTTCTTTTCACTCGCGTTGACGGCTATCAAATACTGTCCGAAACGAACCTTGTAGAACTCGGCGCGACCTGCGTTCCCGTTCTCTTCGCCGAGGCGGAATTCTTTGTCCCAGTCGGGAATTCGAGCGACCGGCAAGACCTCGCCGGCGTGAATCGAGTCCGTCTTGCCGGGATAATGGATGTGTCCGTATCCGTTATGATGATCCCCCGTCGTCCAGTTGCGGCGAACAACCGTTTCCCCGCTGGGGTCAAATTCCACGTCTTCCCGAAGCACAACGTACTGCTGCCAGTTCTTCCCGATGTAATGCGCCTTGCCCAGCCGATTGACGCCCAAACGCGCCCGCCAGTACAGGGACATGTACAGCCGTTCGTCTCCGTTTTGCAGAGCCAGAACCCCGTTCTGCTCATCGGTAAAGAGGGAAGACTTGGTTGCATGTGAGTTAGGAGTGAGGAGTGAGGAGTGAGGAGTTGTATAATTTTTTGCGTTGTTACAAATATATTCCCAGTAATCCGGAACGTCCATCAAAGCGTAGCTGACGCGCAGACCCCAAGTCCGGTTGAGCTTGTCCAGCTCGTCAAAAATCTGGTTGTCCGCCAGAGCTTGCGCCGTCGATTGCAGGGCGTTTTTATCGCGAGTGCAAAACGGAATCATCAGCGCGACGCCCTCTTTTCCCGTTCGAGCGCAATACATAACCGGACCGGTCAGCTCGTTGTCCCGCCAGCCAATTGAGCGTTCCAGACGCACAGCGCGATAGCCGTCGTTGTCAATCGACGGATACCGAAACCATTGCCGGGCGTTCGTCATTTTGACAAGCTGCTGACGAATCTTCTCGTCGCCGTCCAACAGCCCGTCCGGACGAACGACAAGCTGACCGTCCGCGTCGCGCTTGCAGGTTGACAGATAAATCCAGCAGCCCCAGTCCAAAACCTCGCCGTACATGCCGACGTATCCCAACTCCCGGGTCAGACCCTGTCGGGTAATTTGATAGTACGATTCTCCCCGCGGCAAAGCCGGACCGGATTCCGTTTCCGCCCCGCGCCACGGCTCAATTCCCATCGATTCGTACAGATACCGCAGCGTCTGCCGTTCCGGGAACGCCTTGCTTTTATCGACCAGAATCAAAGCTCGGTTCATACGGTGAAGATTCCAGTCGATTATCATGGACTGGTTCGTATACCAGCGCCGATGCTGTGACAGATGAACCAGAGCCGCCTGGATCATCTCGCCCCACGCCTGGCGACGTGTAACAGCGTTTTCGTCCGAAGAATCCGCAATCGGCTCGTCCAGACGCTTTTGGAATTCAGGCGAGTCCATCGTGTAAATCGCCTCACACAGCGGCGCAACGCCAAACCAGTCTCCGTTATACTGACGCGGGTCGTTCTCGATGAGTTTAGGATTCTCCCGCCAGGCGCGATAGAAAGCGTCAATGCCGTCCACGACCCGGTCAATGCACTTCGGGTTATCGTAGACCGGCGACCACTTGATTCGATAGCCGCGGGCGAGAAACTCGACGTCCTGCTGCGTGAGCGTTTTCCGTCCGTTCATGCGCTGTTCCAGCTCAGCAGAAATGCGCTCTTTAACCTTGTCGACAACCTCTGCGCCCGGCGCTGGACGAACGACGTCTGGAACGGGTTTGAACTCAACCGTATTTGGCTCGAACTTCGCCCCGAGATGAGTAAACGCCGCGTAAATCGGCAGGGAATCCCCCTTGATATTAGCTTGAAACCGGTCGAACGTTGGCGCGTACGGCCAGATTTGCCCGACAAGGCGAATCTCGAATTCCAGCTCCGTCTTTCCTTTTGTTACATTTTCCGGAAGAACGGTCGAAATATAATAAAACTGTCCCGGCGCGACAATCTCGTTTGTTCCGTGATGGAGAATGTCGTATTCGCTAATATGCCGATACCCCAGCAGCTTCCCGTCGAGGTACACGTACAGCTGATTGCGATTGAGGTCTTCGCCCCAAAACTGAACTGTCAGATAGTTGGTCTTGTCCGGATCGACTTTGAGGGTAAAGAACATCGATCCGCCGTTCCACGCCTCCGACGTCGGCGCTTTAATCTGTCGGGGCGAATGTCCGAACTGCCCGGCGACGGTTTGCGTCTGAGCGTCCGGATCGCGAAAAGAGTGCGCCTGCTCCGATTCCGGATTCCCAAATTCGATCCCGTCCAACGTCTGAGCGTATAGCGTCGAACAGAACGTCAGAATAACGACAGTATACGTCAACTGGCAAATGGTTTTCATAATTTTCTCCTTATTGTTTTCAACGACTATTCTATTATAACCGTATTAAGACGTCCCGTCAAGGATTAGCGTCCTCTTTTCAAATTGTAAAAAAAGGGTATAATTCAGATGGAGTCAATAAATATCTTAACCCTTTAACCGCGCCAAATCTTGACATGACAAAAACGCCATCAAAAGTATACTTTATTGGCATGAGAGCCAACGGCTCTCATAATTTGCTGGACAACATGGAAAAGCTCGTTCGCAAGGCGGGCATAGAAAAACTGCCGCTGGACGGCAAGTTCGTCGCGCTGAAGATTCATTTCGGCGAATTGGGCAACCTCGCCTATATTCGTCCGAACTACGTTGCGCGGCTGGTGAAGATTCTTACCGCGCTGGGCGCCAAACCGTTTCTGACTGACTGTAACACGCTTTATTCCGGCAGCCGTCAAAACGCCGTTGATCATCTTCAAACCGCGATGGTCAACGGGTTCAACCCGCTTTCCGCCGGTTGTCAGGTAATTATCGGCGACGGCTTGAAAGGGCTGGATTATCGGGAAATTCCCATTGACGGCAAGTATTGTTCTGCTCCCAAAATCGGGTCGGCGATTGCGGATGCGGACATTCTTATTTCGCTGACCCATTTCAAGGGGCACGAAATGGCGGGAATTGGCGGAACGATGAAAAACCTCGGCATGGGCTGCGGCGCCGTGCCCGGCAAACTCGAAATGCACTCAGCGTCCAAGCCGGTTATTCACTCTGACTCCTGCCGCGGCTGCGGGCTGTGCGTCAAGCATTGCCGTCACAAGGCGATTTCTCTTAACAAGCAGACGAAAAAAGCCGTTATCGACCACAGCAAATGCGTCGGCTGCGGACAGTGCATCGCGATTTGCCAATTCCAGGGCGCGTATCTGGACTCCTACGACGATTCCAAGGTTCTCAACGCCCGTATTGACGAATACGTTAAAGCGGCGCTGAAAGACAAGCCGAACTTCCACGTCAGCTTTATTATGGACGTCTCCCCGGAATGCGACTGCTGGGGACACAACGACGCCCCGATCGTCCCCAACCTAGGCATTGCGGCTTCCTACGATCCCGTCGCCCTCGACGCCGCTTGCGCCGATCTGGTTATCAACGCCCCGGCGATCAAGTCAGAAAACATGCTTGTTGAAAAACATCCCAACTGCAAATGCAGTCAGGACAAATTCAAACTGCTTCATCCCGATACGGACTGGAAATTCGGCTTGGAATACGCCGAAGAAATCGGGATTGGAACAAGAAATTACGAGCTGATTAAGCTCGCGTAACATCACCTGAATTCAAGTACATTTAGACATCAATATTTTTGAACGCTCGACTGTTTTTACTGCTCGTTTTGATTTTAGCTCTGCCTCTGATCCCGTTTCTTCTTTGGGATCAGGAGCTGGAAAAAGCTATTGTAGAATGGACCAGGACTTGCGGCAGCGATCCGTGGATTATAGCCGGCGGCGTTACTGCAGCGCTTGCCGTCGACCTGTTTCTTCCAATACCGTCGAGCGTTTTGAGCGTCTTTTGCGCTCGTCATCTCAGTTCGATTGTTACCCCGTCGTGGTTAGGGTTGACGCTTGCGGCGTTTTCAATTTGGCTTGGAATGACGCTCGGCGCATTGAGCGCGTTTTTACTCGGCAAACTGGGAGGACAGACGCTGGCGCGAAAATGGGTTGGCGAAGAAGAGTTTGCCCGCATGCAAAAAATCGGCAACGAACGAGGCGCAATGATTTTAGTCGTTTTGCGCGCCGTTCCGTTATTTGCTGAAGCCGCTGCCTTGGCGTTAGCCTGCTCTGGAGTTAAATTCTGGAAAACGTTCTTTGTGCCAGTCGCGTTAAGCAATTTGGGAATCGCGCTGATTTACTGCATTCTGGGGTCTTCCGATAACGGACTCCCCTTTTGGGCGGTATTTCTTGCTTCGATTGCCATTCCTGCCGTTGTATCTCTGCTTGCCAGACTGTGGCTGAAAAGCAGATGATTTATGATAATTGGCAAGCCGGAACGCTATAAATTGGGTGTTGCAAAAAGCGTGATTGCGCTCACTACGTTCGCTGCGTTACCGCGTCTTTTTAGCAGTCGTTGACCGGGTAGTCGTCTTTTTCGCCGTTGTCTTTTTCGCGGCGGTTGTTCTGGCGGGCGTCTTTTTGGCGGTTGTTGACCGGGACGTCGTCGTCTTTTTCGCTGTCGTCGTTCTGGATCGCGAAGTCGTCTTTTTAGCAGTTGTTTTTCTTCTGGTTGTCCTTCTTCGCTTTGACGGCCAGAGCTTGGCTATCTCGTTGTAGACCCTCTTGAGAACCCAATAGACCTTCCTCAGTTTGGAGTTGCCAGCATACTTGAGCAGAGTTCCGAGGTCAATCTTGCCCAAGCCGAAGCCGCCTGCGCTTTTCTGAACCGGCTTCTTTGCTGGAGCGGAACCGGGCATGCCGAGAATCTTTTTTCCCATCGTCAGAACGGCGTCGGTAATATTCCATCCCTTTTCCGGCTCCTCCTCTTCTTCCGGTTCTGGAGAGCCAAAGATATTAAACCAGTCAACATTGAGGGTGTTTTCAATACCGAGATTCCCAAATCCTCCGACAGCGTTGTTGTTGAGCAAGTCAGCAAATAGCTTATTGACTTTATCCTGAGAGAATTCCCCCGGATTCGAATCGTCCTCAAGTTTGTCGCTGTTGTCCCGAACCCACTGCGCGGCGTCGTCCTCTGTACAGTCGGGGTTGTCCACAAGGTTCTGTAACGAAACGTTTCTAAAATCGTTTTTGGAAGCTGCCATTTATCGTATTCCCGTTAAATATTGAATGAAAATGTTACACGTATTATTTTTCTCTGAGTTTCTTCGCGACCTTTTCAGCAATAATATCCGTAATTGCGTCGAGGTCGACGGCGTTGCCGAACCCGTTGGATTTCGTTCCCGGCGGGACGAAGGCGCGATGTCCGAACCCGGCTTTTTCCCACAAGTCGCGAAAGACGTCGTTGTCGCCGATGTCGATGCCCTCCATGGACGAGCGAGGGTCTGTTACATTCCAGCGCTTTTTGAGTTCCAGAAGGTCTTGAATGTCCTGACGTGAAAAATACCCGACGTTGCCGAGATTATGCGCCAGCATGAGCAGACGGCAGTACCCGTCGAGCATTTCCGTCCACCAGTAGGCGTGTTCGACCGTATCGCCCCAGGAAAGCGTTCCGTGATTGGCAAGGACGCAAACGCGGGACTTGTGCGCTATGGGCAGAATCGTATCCGCCAACTCCTGACTGCCGGGAATGGCGTAATGAACTATCGGTACTTCGCCCAGCTGAACTTCAATTTCCGGCATGACGCCCAGCGGAATCAGTTCGCGCGCAATTCCAAACGCGGTCGCATACGGCGGATGGCAATGCACGACCGACTTCACTTCCGGCAGCTCTTTCATGAGCGTCAAATGCAGCTTGATTTCAGACGTCATTTTACGTTTGCCGGCTATCTGTTCGCCGTTCATGTTGACGATGCACAGGTCGTCCGGGGTCATAAACCCTTTGGAAATCATCGTCGGAGTAC
>CACXSS010000078.1:0-12642 GCA_902770245.1 uncultured Planctomycetota bacterium
GCTGTCGATCTGTTCCCGGACAAAGTTCTTCCGCCAACGGTGGATGAACTCTATCCGGCGGATGAACTCGACGACGTTTTGCCCAAGGCGGACGTCGTTGTTACGTGTTTGCCGTTGAATCAGTTTACCCGCAAAACGTTTAACGCCGAGCGATTTTCCAAGTTCAAAAAGGGCGCGCTGTTTGCCAATATGGCTCGAGGCGCTTTGGTAGATCACGATGCCATGGTTGCCGCGTTGGATTCTCAACAGCTTATCGGGGCGGTTATGGACGTAACCGATCCGGAACCGCTTCCGCCGGAAAGCCCGCTGTGGGAACGTCCCAACGTGTTGATTACGCCTCACGTTGCCGGGCAAAGCCGATGGCGAATCGAGAATATGACGTACATGTTCTGCGAGAACCTTCGCCGTTGGAAGGCGGGAGAACCGCTGGTAAATTATCTGACCAGAAAAGAACTCGGGTTCCCCATGAGAGGAACCGGACACCCGCTCTGGTCGGAAATCGCTCAAGACATCGTCCCGAAACAGCGCGGCGAAATGGGCGTCGAAACGTTTTACTAGCGCCTAGCGCTAGTGCATAGTGCATAGTGCGTAGTGCGTAGTGCATAGTGAGGGGAGCGCTTGCGTCCTATGCACTAAGCGCTAAGCGCTAAGTACTAACCACTTACCGCTATTTCGTGTTAAAAAACTCACTTACCGCCATGGACAATCGTAAAATAATCGGAATCGGAGAACTGCTTTGGGATTGCGTCGGTGAAAGCCGCCGTCCAGCAGGCGCGTTGGCAAACGTTGCCTATCACGCTACTCAATGGGGACTGCCGTCCTGTCTTTTCTCTCGCGTGGGAAACGACCCTTTGGGCAAGGAACTGACAGATTATCTCGCCAGCCGAGGCGTGGATGCGTCCTGTATTCAAGTTGACGATGAGCTGCCAACCTCTACCGTTGACGTCGACGTTTCCCAGCCGGACAAGCCAACGTATATTATTCATGAAAACGTTGCATGGGACAATATGCAGTACACGCCTCAATGGGAAAAGCTGGCGTACGAAGCGCAGGCGATTTGTTTTGGGACGCTGGCTCAGCGGTGCGACGCGTCCAGAGATACTCTCGATTGCGTTCTGACTGCTATTCCGGAGGATTGCTTGACGCTGTTTGACCTCAATTTGCGTCCTCCGTTTTTTTATCGAAAATGGATTGAACGATCGCTCTTTTCTGCCTGGATTGTCAAAATCAGCGCTGACGAGACGGAAATCTTCGCCAACGAAATGGGCTTTGGCGTTTCCGCGCCGGGCAAGGAGCTTGCCAGAGCGATTCGCGAGAACTTCAGCGTTCCGGTCGTATGTTTTACGTTTGGGAAAGACGGCTGTTCTTTGTATACGGAAGACGACGCTGTCGTCTTGCCGGGCATTCCGATTCAACCGCTGCCGGGCGCAGACGCCGTCGGAGCGGGCGACGCCTTTGACGCCGCGTTGATTTACGGATTCCTCAACGAATTCCCGCCGGAAAAGACGCTTAATCTGGCAAACCGCGCCGCTGCTTATGTGGCATCCCAGATCGGTTCCATGCCGGATGTAAAAGAATTCTATCAGACGCTGCTCAACGAGTAGCCCCGATTCCAACGTTAGATTGTTTTAATGACTCAACGGCGTCTGAACGGTTTTTGAATGATGGTTCAGACGCTTGTATTTTTTCTCGTATCCTATACGAAATACAACAGAAAACTCTGTTTTAATGGCGTCTTATACGGACAGATAATGTCTTTTCTTTTGAAAAAATAAAAAAACTATAGCATTTCTTTGAACTTTTCTAAAAATTTTGGAAAAAACTGTTATTTGGGGTCTGTTCGTTACGTTATTTTAGAGTATATTTGAGTAGAATATCAAATATATAATTGTAATAGTTTTAGACAGACGTTTTACATTAGTTTATTTAGATAAATGCAAGAAAAACCGAATAATCGTCCTGACGATTCAGAAAAGAAAGACGACTACCAGAATTCTCAATCGGAGAACAACAAGTTGAACGACAACGATGGGCGTCCTCCGCGGCAGGGAATTCCCTTTTTTGTGGTGTTGTTGATTTTAGCTTTGCTGATCTTTTTGATGCCTTCCAGCTGGTCTGGAAGTCAAGAAGGGGAAATCCCTTACGGCATGTTTATCGAACAGCTTCAAAACGATAACATCGCCAAAGTTCAGATGGTTGGCGCGAAGATTACCGGCGAGTTCAAAACTGAACCGTACAATCCGGAATATATTGAATACTGTAAAAGCAAGAATTTGCCTTTGCCGGCAGACGCGATTAAACCGAAACCCGAAACCAAAACGGCAGCGCCAGAAGCGGCTCAGACGGACGCGCCTGAAACCAATGCGGCTCAGACCAAACCGACTGAACCCGTGATTTCTGATCCCAACGCCAAGCCGGATCAGTCTGAGGCAAAACCCGCTTCAGACGACAAAACGCCTTCTGCGGACGCGAAAAAAGCGGATTCAACCCCCGCTCCTGCTGAAGAATCAGCGTCAAAGCCGAAGTCAGAGGACGCAAAATCGACCAAAACCGCTGACGCAAAGACGGACAATTCTCCCAATAACAAATCGGGAAAATCCGTCAAGCGCGGCTTTTTCCTTCGAACTCCTCCCGAGAGATTGGGAAAGAAGTTCTTTTGCATTGCTCCCGTTTTGACGTTGCAGGACAATTCCGTCAACCAACTTTTGACCGAAAAGCTGGGCGAGAACTATTCCGCATCCGAGCCGCCGGACTATTCCAATTATTTAGCGTTTTTGTATATTGTCATCACAGTTGGAATTTTTATATTTATTCTGGTGATGATGAGACGCTCCCGCGATCAGATGGGCGGCGGATTTATGTCCGGCTTTAGTCGTTCCCCGGCAAAAAGGTTTGAGCCTTCTCAGGGACGAACTACGTTCAAAGACGTTGCGGGTCTGGACGGGGTCAAAACGGAACTGGAAGAAATTGTTGAGTATTTGAAGAATCCCGAGAAGTTTGCCAAGCTGGGCGCGCGCATTCCCAAAGGCGTTTTGCTCAACGGACCTCCCGGAACCGGTAAAACCCTTTTGGCTCGCGCCGTTGCTGGGGAAGCGGACGTTCCGTTTTTCTCCATTAACGGTTCGGAATTTATCCAGATGTTTGTCGGCGTTGGCGCCAGCCGCGTTCGAGATTTGTTTGGTTCCGCCAAAGAACAGGCTCCCGCGATTATCTTCATAGACGAAATTGACGCAGTCGGACGCCTTCGCGGCACCGGCGTTGGCGGCGGACATGACGAACGAGAACAGACGCTCAACCAGATTCTGTCTGAAATGGACGGTTTCGCCCCGACGGAATCCGTTATCGTTATGGCGGCAACCAACCGACCTGACGTTCTCGACCCGGCTTTGCTTCGTCCTGGTCGTTTTGACCGTCATATTACCGTTGACCGTCCCACGTCTAAAGGGCGTTTGGAGATGTTCAAGGTTCACACGCGGCACGTTCCGCTGGCTCCAGACGTTGATTTCCAGCGTTTGGCGGCGGCGACAATCGGCTTGACCGGCGCGGATATTCGCAACATCGTCAACGAAGCCGCTCTTTGGGCGACGCGTCAAGACAAAGACGCTGTTGACATGTCGGACTTTGAATACGCCAAAGATAAAGTCATTATGGGCGCCAAGCGGGAAGAAGTTCTTACGGAAAAAGAACGGCGCATGACCGCCTATCATGAGGCAGGGCACGCCTTGCTGGCGTGGCTGACTCCCGGCAGCGAACGCGTCAATAAGGTTACGATTGTTCCGCGCGGGTTTGCTTTGGGCGTTACCCAGCTCGTTCCGGATGAAGATCGGCTGAGCGTTTCCGAATCTCAACTTCGCGATCGTCTGGCGTTTATTATGGGCGGTCGCGCTGCGGAAAAAGTCGTCTTTGGCGAAGTTACCGCCGGCGCGGAAAACGACATCAAACAGTCCACGTCAATCGCTCGCAAGATGGTTGTTAACTGGGGCATGAGCAAACGCATCGGTCCCGCCGCGTTTAAGGTTTCCGAAGAACACCCGTTCCTCGGCAAGGAAATTTCCGCCGGGTCGCGGGATTTCAGCGAGTATACCGCTCAAATTATCGACGAAGAAGTTTTGCTCATTCTTCGCGAAGCGGATACCAGAGCGGAAGAAACGCTGATGGAGCATCGCAACAAGCTGGACGCTTTGGCAGAAGCCTTGCTTTTGAAAGAGGAATTGACAGAAGCCGAGATTGAAACTATTTTGGGCGCGCCGGCGTACAAAAAAGCCGATTCAGACTCTAACGAGCCGGAATCTTCGGATTCGCAAGATGAGAATCAATCGCCAGACGAGTCCGCTTCCGATGAATCGCAAGACAAAGACTGATCTGTTTTAGACGTTTGATCCGTTTTGCAGACTCAACTAAAAAAACAGGGAATCGACAACAATCGATTCCCTGTTTTTAATTATTCTTTAATAGAACTGTTTTGAATTACTTTAGCTCAGTTGCAAGCCGGAACCGGGGCGCAAGCCGGGGCAGCGGGAGCGGCGCAAGCGGGAGCCGGAGCCGGAGCGCAAGGACCGCAAGCCGGAGCTGGTTCGCAGGAACCGCAAATCGGACCACAAGGAGTGCAAGGCGCAAACAGGTTAGCGAAGAAGCCGTTGAACGGATAGCAAGGATCGCTGAACAGGCGGGGTTTGCAAGGGGTGCAGGCGTCGCAAGCTCCGCAGGAACCGCAAGCCGGAGCGATTGGAGCGCAAGCGGGAGCTGGAACTCCGCAACCGCAAGCGTCAGAGGGCATACCGCACTGATTGCATTTGCAGCTGAAAATGTCGCGAATGCCGCCCAAGACGCCGCGCAGAATCGGGAAACACGGAGCGCACGGATCGCAGGTTCCACAAGCCGGGGCAATGGGGCCGCAAGTTGCACAAGGGGCAGGAGCCGGGGCGCAAGGAGCGCAAACCGGGGCGGCGGGAGCGGCGCAGGCTGGAGCCGGATCGCATGCGGGTCCGCATGGATTGCAGGAACTGCATCCGAAAAGAGCAGCCTGAGCGCTGTAAGCGCTAACAAGACTAATAATCGCAACAACACTAATGACTACACGTTTCATACCAGAAACTCCTTTAAATAAAAATGGGTTGAAAAATTCAATCTTGGTGGAAACAGACCGTTTCCATGTTTGATGTTTACAACATCGACACAATCGATAGAATAACTTTTGACTTAAAAAGAGTTTTTTTGACTTCCTTTTAGAATTCTTGTTAAGCTGTAACGATTATTTCGGAATAATCGTTATAAATCGCCGAAATTGGCTATGTTCCCATAATTTTTTTGATTTTATTTGAAAATTTTTAATTTTTTTCGCAAAAATTGTATAGGACATCCTTGAATTCTTAAAAAATGAGGTTAATATAGGTACTGTTATATGTTAATACCAACGTTGAATAAATATTGTGTTAATATTAAAAGCGTTGGCACATGTATTTGAGAGGAATATACAATGAAAAAGACTTTCGCTTTTGTTTGCGCTTGCTTGTTCGGTTTGGCTGTTATCGGTTGCAATAAACCGGCTGAAAAACCCGCTGAAGAACCGGCTCAACCGGCTGCTGAAACCACCGAAGCCACCGAAGCCCCGGCTGAAGAAGCCCCCGCTGTTGAAGCTCCGGCTGCTGAAGAAGTTGCTCCGCTCGACGACGCTGCTCCGGCTGAAGAAGCTGCTCCCGAAGTTCCGGCTGCTGAATGATTTGTCAATCGAACATCTGGAAAGAACACCGGAAATAACTCAGATTGTATATTATTCAATTCTGTGTTATTAGATTGCAGATATAAGGGCGTTTGATTCAAACGTCCTTTTTTTATTTAATTGTATTATTTTCATGTCCGATGCCGCCCGTTCTGCTGTTCTGCATGTACTGGTATTAATAGTCAGTCTTGTTTTTGTTTGCGCGCCCGCGCTGATGGTTTTAACTCCAGATAAGCATTGTCGTTTTATTTGGAAAGACGAGCCTGCGCCGAAATTGTGCGGATTCAAGATCATGACGGGACACGATTGCCCCGGCTGCGGCATGACGCGGTGTTTTGTCTGTATGGCGCATGGGAACGTTCTTGAGGCGATTCATTTTCATCCGTGGGGCGCGGCGGCGTATGTGTTGCTGCTGAGTCAGATCCCGTATCGAATCTGGGCTTTAATCCGTCTTTATCGCGGACTGCCGGGATGGTATTTCCCGTACTGGACGCAAATCTTCTGCGTATTTTTGGGCTTGTATTTTGTTCAGTGGTTTATTCGGTTATATTACGGGGCCTGACGCGATGCTTATTGGATTGCTAATCGTTTTGTTGATTATTTTATTATTGTACTTTGGATAATATGATGAATTTTATTGCTTTGACGATTGTTTTACTGTCAGTTTTAATATGCTTGACGGTTTTACGAAAGCGTCTGACGGCGTCTCGTCTGGCGTCAGGTGGAATGCTGCTGGTTCAGTACGGACTGATGATTCTGGTTTTGCTTACCGGGACGATGTCCGTAATTCAGGCAGCGGGTTTTGGCGATAGGTTTGTTTTTGTGCCGACGAAGTCTGCCGCTCGCCACTGGAATCCGGATCAAGTTCCGTTCAAGCCGGAAGACGTCTATTATCAGTCGCCGTCAGGAAATAAAATTCATGCGTGGAGAGTAAAGCCCAATCTGGAACCGGGGCAGAAGCCGGAATTCTATTTTATTTATTTCCATGGCAATTCCGGGAATCTGACCCATCATTATTATTACAACGCGTGGCTGGTAAAGAACTTCAATGCGGAAGTCTTTGCTGTAGACTGCAGCGGGTACGGAGAAAGTACCGGCAGCCCGACAGAAAAGAAATGTTACGCCGACGCCTTGGCGGGAATGAAAGAGTTCGTCAAACTGGCGGGAATTGAGCCGGGACAGGTGATTCCGATTGGACGTTCCTTGGGCGGCGCGATGGCGATGCAGCTGGCGATGGACATGCAGAAGGCGGGAACGCCCTGTCGAGCCGTTGTTCTGGAAAGCACGTTCAGCAGCATTACCGACATGGCAAACCGAGCCGTTCTCGGCGGCGCGTCTTTGGTGTCAACCAAAATGGATACGAATTCAAAGCTGCAAAAGTATACCGGCAACGTGTTGATTACTCACGGAAAGCGTGATTCGGTCGTTCCGTTCGTTCAGGCGATGAAGAATTTCAAAACCGCGTCCGGCGTAGAATCGCGTCAGGGAAAACTGGCGTTTGTCATTCATCGTCAGGATCACATGGACATCCCCGACGGCTACGCTGACGCTATTCGCGATTTCCTCAACGGGAAGCTGGAAGGGAAAGTCAATCTGCCCAGAGAGTAGCGGCGCCGATTGATTGAGGAGTTATTTTTATCTGTTTGTTTTGCTATTTAAGAAAGGCTACCATGCTTATTGCAACCTGGAACGTCAATTCTGTTCGCAGTCGAATTCCTCGTTTAATCCCTTGGCTTCAGCAGGATCAGCCGGATATTGTCTGTCTGCAGGAAATTAAATGCACGGAAGAACAATTCCCGTTCAAAGAGATTGAACAGGCGGGCTACAGCGTCATTCTCAACGCGCAAAAGACGTACAACGGCGTTGCGATTCTGTCGAGAATGGAGCCGGACGACGTCCAGGTCGGGTTCGAGTACTGGGACGATACATTCAACGGGAAATCGTGCGCCCGGCTACTTTCCGGCTGGTATACGGACGACGAAGGACGAACGATTCGGGTTATTAACTGCTACGTTCCCGTCGGCGACCAGCCGGGTACGGAAAAAGCTCAGTATAAGCTGGACTGGTACGAAGCGCTGCTTAACGAGCTTGCTGTTTCCGCCTCGCCGGACGACGAAATTGTTCTGGTCGGCGACCTGAACGTTTTCCGTTCTGCCATCGACGCCAAATCGCCCCAAACGTATGAAGGCGGCCCGCTGGGCTATCCGCAATTGCGGGAACGTTTCGACGCTTTGCTCAAATGGGGGTTCCATGACGTCTTTCGGGAATTGTACCCGCAAAAGGTCGATTATTCGTGGTACGACTATCGGAGTTTGGGATTTGAACGCAAAGAGGGTTTGAGAATCGACTATATTCTCGCCACGCGACCGACCGCCGCCCGATTTAGGGAAGTCAAAATGGAAATCGACATGCGCGCCGGAGAGAAACCCTCTGACCATTTGCCGGTCGTTGGATTGTTGGAATAAAAAACGTAATTGATTGTTATAGGGCGGAAATAGGTCGTTTCCCCTTGACCGCCCGGCTCTATACGCTATAATAATATTATTAACGTCGATGTTTCGACGGATGTTTTATCTTAACTTAAATCCCTGATTACCAACATGACTGACCATCCGCTTCCTTCCTATATCCCGGAAGACGAAGATAAAGAAGCTTTGCAAAAAATGGACAAACGCACTCGAGCGCGCATTGTCGCGTTTCAGATGTGCGTTCAGGACGACGCCAATCCGCTAAATCCGGATTCCAACCTGGCAAAGGAACTCGACGACGGTATGATTCGCGACACCCTTCGCGGTCCAAAACAGGTCGAAATGGCGATGAACCTCATCGAAGGCGTTCGCAAGCACAAGGCGGAAATCGACGAAAAGATTGTATCTCATGCTGAAAACTGGACGCTTGCCCGAATGGCTCTTACGGACAGAAACGCCCTTCGCGTTGGCGCATACGAATTGCTGTTTACAGACACGCCTGCGGCGATTGTCATTAACGAAGCGGTCGAAATTGCCAAAATGTTCGGTTCGGAGAATTCCGCCGCGTTTGTCAACGGGATTTTGGACAAGATAGCCAGAGAGAGGGAATAGGGAATAGGGAGTAGGGAATAGACTTTAGAAATCGCTTTCCCTCTGGGTTCATACAGCGACCAACGGGAGCGGTTATAATACGTTTCGCGCGGTAGCGCGGACTGGGAGCGGCGCCTCGCCGCCTCCTCACTCCTCACTCCTCACTCACAAATCAACGAGTATTAGAAACAATGCAAGATTCATACGACATCGTAGTTATCGGTTCCGGTTTAGGCGGCATGACGGCGGCGAATACGCTGGCGCGCAGCGGGTTTAAGGTTCTTTTATGCGAACAGCATTTTCAGCTCGGCGGGCTGGCGGCGTGGTTTCGTCGTCCGGGCGGGCTGATTTTCGACGTCTCGCTGCACGGGTTCCCTGTCGGGATGATTAAATCCTGCCGTCGGTACTGGACGAAGGAAATCGCCGATCGAATCGTTCAGCTGAAAAACATCAAGTTTGACAACCCGATGTTTTCGCTCACGACG
The DNA here is from genome assembly GCA_902770245.1 of uncultured Planctomycetota bacterium. GTDB lineage: Bacteria > Planctomycetota > Planctomycetia > Pirellulales > Thermoguttaceae > RUG11551. The sequence continues at coordinate 9,264 of CACXSS010000078.1, forward strand.
ACGTTTAACCGGGAAGACTTTACGGAATTACTGGTCAATAAATTCAACGTTCCCCGGGAAAACGTCGTTGCGTTTTTTGACCACGCCCGATCGATGAACTTCACCGACGATTTGACGCTCACAGCGCGGGATCTGTTTGAGCAGCATTTCCCGGGGAGAAAAGACGTCGTTCGTCTGCTGATGGAGCCGATTACTTACGCTAACGGCTCGACGCTGGACGACCCGGCGGTGTCGTACGGAATCGTCTTTTCCAACTTTATGTCCAAAGGCGTTTTTACGTTCTCCGGCGGAACGGATCAGCTTATCGAGCTGATGAAGGCGGAAATGCTCAAAAACGGCGTCGATATTTCCATGAGAACAAAAGCGGTGGGAATTGACGTTGACGAAAGCGACGGGAAACGCAAGGTTTCGTCCGTCATGCTGGCAACGCCCGACGGGAAGAAGATTGTCAAAACCCGAGCGGTCGTCTCTAACGGCAACCTGCTGACGACGATTTTCGATATGGTCGGCGGGTTCCACTTTGACCCCAATTTCATTCAGCAGGCGAAGTCGGTGCGAGTTAACAACTCCTCCACTCAGGTTTATATCGGAATGGCGGAAGGCGACATGCTGGACGAAGACGTCTGCGGCGATTTGCTCTTTACGTCCGTTGCGCCGGAATTCGACACCGACATGCTTCTGTCACGCAATATTACCAGCAGAACGTACTCGTTCTACTATCCCAAAACGCGCCCGGGCGTCAACCGCTGCGCTATTGTCGCCAGTTCCAACGCGAATTTCGCCGACTGGAACAACCTGTCGCCGGAACGATACAAGGAATCCAAACAGGATTTGATTAACACAACTTTAGACGCTCTGGAAAAGTACGTTCCCAACATTCACCAACGGGCGATTTACACAGAAGCGGCAACGCCGAAGACGTTCCAGCGATACACGCTCCATCTTGCCGGCGCCAGTTTCGGCACGAAGTTTGAAGGTCTGGACGTCAGCCGACATCTGCCCGACCAGATCGCCGGGCTGTACCATACCGGCTCGGTTGGAATTATCATGTCCGGCTGGCTGGGCGCAGTCAACTACGGCGTAATCGTTTCAAACGACGTCGCAGCGGCGCTGGGATAGTTGCGAGTTGCGAGTAGCGAGTTGCGAGAATTTTTAAACACGAAAAACACAAAATAAGCGAAATTCACGAAAAATTTAGTTATAAATAATATCTTTTTCGATTGTTTCGTTCTTTTTCGTGTATTTCGTGTTAAAAAATTTTTTTGGACGGGCGAAACGCCTGTTTTTTACTTCATTACCCCATTTAATAAACAATCATGAGTCAAGCAAACGACGCTGTATTGGTCAATAACGAAGTTCCGTCAGAAGAAAAGCCCAAGCTGCCAGCGGGCATTCCGTATATTATCGGGAACGAGGCGGCGGAACGATTTTCGTTCTACGGCATGAAAACGATTTTGATGCTGTACATGACTCAAACCCTTTTGATGTCTAAAGAGGAATCGACGGGCGTGATTCACATGTTTCAGTTTGCGGTGTATTTCCTGCCGTTTTTTGGCGCGCTGCTGGCTGACCTGTTCTGGGGTAAATACAAGGTCATTTTCTACCTGTCGCTGGTTTACTGCGTTGGGCATCTTGTGCTGGCTCTGCCGTGCGAGTCAATTGGAATGACGCAAAAGGGCGCGCTGCTGCTGGGGCTGACGATTATCGCTTTGGGGTCAGGCGGAATTAAATCGTGCGTTTCGTCGTTTGTCGGCGACCAGTTTAATTCGTCTAACCAGAGCTTGATGTCAAACATTTACAACTGGTTTTATCTGGCGATTAACTTCGGATCTTTCTTTTCGACGTTGCTGACGCCCTGGCTGAGAGAAAAATACGGACCTCACGTCGCTTTCGGCGTTCCCGGTATTTTAATGGCGATTGCAACGCTGGTCTTTTGGCTGGGAAGAAAGAAATACGCCAAGCGCACCGTCTCGTCCAATAATTTTGTTAAAGAAATCAAGAGCAAGGAAGGACTAAAAGCAATTGGAAAAGTGTTGCTGATTTATCTGTTCCTTGTTCCGTTCTGGGCGATGTACGATCAAACCGGTTCCCGCTGGGTGGAGCAGGGCGACAGAATGGATTCCCGGATTTTCCATGAGTGTACGTTCCTTCCGGACAGCGTGCGTAATTTTGAAATCCTTCCCGACCAAATGCAGGCGCTCAATCCCGCTTTGATTTTGGGGTTGATTCCTTTCTTTACAGTTGCGGTTTATCCGTTTATTAACAAGTTTATCAACCTGACGCTGGTCCGAAAAATCAAATTTGGTCTGATTATAGGCGCGATTGCGGCGGCGTTCCCGCTGTATTTTGAATATCACCGGCAGGGCGACGTTATTGCGCTTAACCAGTCGTGGCAGATTTTGGCGTATATCATTATTACCGTTGCGGAAATTCTGATTTCCGTTTCCTCTTTGGAACTGGCGTACAAGCAGGCGCCAAAATCAATGAAGTCTTTGATTATGAGCTTCTATACGATGCCCATCGCCATTGGAAACCTGCTGGTTGGCTCGCTGAACATGCTCATCGACAAAAACGCGCACTTCGCGTTTCTTAAAGGAACGAACTACTACGCTTTGTTCTTCGGAATGCTGGTCGTTGACGTCTTTTTGTTCTTCCTGATTTCCCGCAACTTCCAGGAACAGACGATTCTTCAGGACGACGAACCGGAATCGGCGGAATAATAGCGGCTCGCCAAAATCCGTGAACGGACTGACCTGCTCAAAAACTGTTAGGTACGCAGTTACCGGATGAACCAAAAATGTATTATACAACAATTTGAGAAAATATCCACCTTTATTTTTTGTGTTGTACCCTTAGATTTTTTTAGAGAGTCAAAAATCAAGAGTGTAGATATGGCAAAAAAACAATCCAGCCAGGATTCAAAGAAGTTTGATAATTGTTCGGCATTAGAAGAACTGTTTGGTAAAAGCGCCATTACTCGCTTTGAGGAAATGTATCAGACTGGAGAATTCGATTTTAAGTATCGTTCTGAAGAAACAGGAGCGTTGGTTCTTCATTTTGCGGTGTATACAGACGATCTGGAGCGGGTTAAAGAGTTTCTAAAACTCGGCGCTGACGTAAATGCGAAAGACGTAAATGGGAGAACCAGCTTGCATTATGCAGTCAGAAATGGGAATCTGGAACTGATAAAGAGCCTTATTGAACATGGCGCTGACGTCAATGAAAAAGACAATGCAGGAAATACTGTTCTGCATTATGCCGTCATTTGCGGAAATAACAAACTAATTTTATGGCTTATCGAACAAGGCGCTGACGTAAACGCGAAAGACGTAAATGGGAGAACCAGCTTGCATTATGCAGTCAGAAATGGGAATCTGGA
>CACXSS010000078.1:12687-15281 GCA_902770245.1 uncultured Planctomycetota bacterium
AAAAGGCGATAGTGGGTGGGTTATCTTGCACTACGCAGCCAAAAATGGGAATTTGGAACTGGTAAAGAGTCTTGTTGAACTTGGAGCGGACATCAACGCTAAAGACGATATGGGGTATAACGCTTTGTATTTTGCCGAAAGCGCCAATAATCTGGAAATGATTAAATGGCTTGCTGAACGCGGTGCGGATATAAACGAAATCATCAAAGGGTATACGGTTTTGTATTATGCCGCCAATAACGGGAATTTGGAAATCGTTAAATGGCTTGCTGAACATGGCGCGGACATCAACGTAAAATGCCAATACGGGTATACTCCCATAATTACTGCACGCAGGAATCTGAAAATGGTTCAATTGCTTATTGACCTTGGCGCAGACGTTAACGCAAAAACCGATAGCGAATATTCCGCTTTGCATTCAGCCGCTTTCGATGGGGATCTGAAATTGGTTCAACTCCTGATTAAACACGGAGCAGACATCAATATAAGAAACGAGTATGGATACACCCCCCTGTTTTCAACCCTCCCTTTTGGAAAACCAAGTAAACTAAAAGTGTTTCAATGGCTTGTTGATCAGGGCGCTGATATAAACGCGGTCAATAACTATGGAGGAACTATATTGCATCATTTAGCGCGATATGGAAATCTGAAACAAATTCAGCGCCTTGTTGAACTTGGAGCGGACATCAACGCTAAAGACAAATATCAACGCACCGTCTTGTATGAAGCAGCTGAAAGCAGAAACCCGGATTTGGTTGAGTGGCTTGTTGTTGAAAAAGGATTAGACGTAAACGCAAAAGATTATTCTGGGGAAACCGTCCTGATTTGCGCTGCTAGGCACGCGGACTGGAAACTTGTTTATTGTCTTATTGAATTGGGAGCAGATGTCAACGCCAAAAAAGACGATGGATTGACAGCCTTGCTCTATGCTGGCAAATACCAGGATTGGGAAGCTGTTTATCGTCTCATTGACCTTGGCGCAGACGTCAACGTAAAAGCCAATGACGGATTGACTTTTTTGCATTGCGTTGCCGTCAATAGTAAAAATCTGGAACTGGTTGAGCGGCTAATCAAACAAGGCGCTGACATCAACTCGAAAATTGATACAGGACATTCTGTTTTGCATTCCGCCGCCGCGAGCGGGAATCTGGAAATGGCTAAGTGGTTAATCGATCATGGAGCTGATGTAAACGCTGTAACCATTAACGGATGGACGACTTTACATTTTGCCGCTCAAAATGGAAATCTAAAACTGGTTCAGTGGTTGATCAATGAAAAGGGAATGGATATCAACGCCGTTGATCATGAAGGATTTAACGTCTTGCACTTTGCCGTTGAAAGCCGAAAACTGAAACTGATTCAGTGGCTTGTCGAGAAAAAAGGATTTGACGTCAAAGCAAAAACCAACGATGGATATACGGTTTTTGACTGCTTCTCTTCCGAAGAGAATCCCAAACTGGCAGAATGGCTAAAAGAACGCGGGGCTGAAGAACGCGATTCAAAATAACCCTGGAGAAAAGTACATATCAAAACGACGCAAGCCGAATACCCTCCTCGGATGGCTGACGCCCTCGTCAGCCTACATGACGTGTGCGAAGCCGTCAAGGGAAGCCATCAAGGGAAAACAAACATTCACCGTTACCGTATTACGTAGCAGAAAACGCTTCCGGGGCGCGGATATTATCCGTGATCAACGCCCCGCGCATGCAATCTAGACGCTAGCCGAAAACGACTCTGGATCGCGAGCGTTAGCTCGCTACAGGAAAATAAAGCGGACTTGCGTCCGCGATCCAGAAAGAGAGACGGCTCCTCTCGTGTGCAAGCGCGAGGCTAGAGTACCATTGTGCGGCAGAGACTGCCGCGATCTTGCTCATCCAAGGTTGTCAGCGGGGCGCTGGACAAGGCGGCGTCAAGCCGCCGCACTCCCCGCGGACTCCCCTTTCGTTATCCGAGCATCGCTTCCAACTGCTTTTTGGCTTCTGCCAGGGCGTTGTCGATGCCGGAGAGGTCTTTTCCGCCAGCTTGAGCGAGGTCAGGACGTCCGCCGCCTCCGCCTTTGACAAGCGCTGCAACCGGGCGAATCCATTTGACGGCGTCCAGTCCGCGAGCGACCAGGTCTTTGTTCAAAGCCGCCATGAGCAGAAGTTTGTCGTCCTCGTTAATCACAGCGAACATGACAGCGCACGGCGCGTTGACCTTGCGGCGAATTCCGTCGATGGCGTCTCGCAGGGCGTCTGGTGAAACGTTGCGGAGCTTTTGAACGATGTACAGCGTGTCGCCGATCATTTCGCCTTTGGCGATAAGGGAATCGAGAATCATGCCGTCGTCCGCCTTGGCGGTGGCGCTGGCTTGCTTTTTGAGTTTTTTGAGTTCCGTCTGCATCGCCTCAATGCGATTGACAATCTGTTCAGGGGCGCAACGGAGTAAAGAGCACACTTTAGTGATGGCGGCGATTCTCATGGAACTCAGGTCAATAGCTTTTTCTCCTGTCCAAGCGACAATGCGGCGCGTTCCGGCAGAAACCGCTTCTTCGGAGATGACACGGAATCCACCGACCATTGCGGTATTGTATAAGTGCGTTCCACCGCAGAGTT
>CACXSS010000079.1 GCA_902770245.1 uncultured Planctomycetota bacterium
ATCGCCGCCGCGGCGACAATACAAATAATGCCAAATCTTCGCGATTGTTTCATAATTTATACAATACGGTTAAAGGTTAGTGATGCGGTTTGAGTGTACCGCGTTCAGGGAGTTAGGAATTAGGAGTGAGGAGTGAGGAGTTGACGCGAAGCGTCATTCCATGGTAATCTACAAATAGATTTTTCTCCTGTTACCAATGTCCTATAATAATACAGAAGGACTATAGCAATTATTTTAGAACTTGTGAAGAGCAATTTTTGAGCGGCGTGTCGCCGCTCCCAACTCCTCACTCCTAACTCCTCACTCCTAACTATTTTTATAGCATGCTTATCGGGTCCATGTCGATAACCCACTGGACGTCGTCGGGCGTTTTGAATTCCTCTTGAGCGCGGCGGAGAACGTCCTGCAATCGAGAACGGTCGGGGAAATGGATCTGGATATGGAATCGGAAAAAGTCCCGGAGCTTGTAGATCGGCGCGGGAGCGGGTCCGAGAATTTTCAGACGTTTCAGTTCCGGCGGGACGGCGGCGGGCATGACGGGCGCCGGTGCGGGTTCCGGTTCTTCCACAGCGTCAAACAGCGTGGGAGGAGCGGAAGAACGTTTGACGGGCGCTGGAGTTTGCGACGCCGGCGTCAGTCCAAAAGCAGTATTGAGCCATTCCCTTAGTCGGGTGGATTCCTGCTGAGCCTGTTCTTCGTTTTGGCTGCGGAGGATGATTCGCGCCATGTTCGTATACGGCGGGTAGTCTAAAGCCGCGCGCTGAGGCAGTTCCCCGTCGGCGAATTCGAGAAAGTTCTGCCGTGACGCGGCAACAATAGCAGGGTTGTCCGGCTGATACGTCTGGACGATAACCTGTCCGCCCAGCTCGCCGCGACCCGTTCTGCCTGCAACTTGAGTAATAAGCTGGAACGTTTTCTCGCCAGCGCGGAAGTCCGGCAGATGCAAAGACGTGTCGGCGTTAATCACGCCCACGACGGTAACGTTGGGAAAATCGAGTCCCTTGGCAATCATCTGCGTTCCGAGCAGGATGTCGATCTCGCCGCGGCGAAACGCGCTGAGCGCCTGTTCGTGCGCCCCGGTTCCGTGCATGGAGTCTGTATCCATGCGGAAAACGCGGGCGTCGGGGAACCGACTGTGAATTTCCGATTCCAGCCGCTGCGTTCCGAACCCGTAGTACTTCAACCCCGGCGTTCCGCATTTCGGGCAGACGTTGGGGACGGTTTGCTGGTAATCGCAGTAATGGCAGATGGCGATAGAGTCCGTTTTATGATACGTCAGCGCGATGTCACAGGATGGGCATTTGAGCGCTTCCCCGCACGCCGGGCATTGGATTTGCGTATTGAACCCGCGCCGGTTGAGCAGAAGAATCGCCTGGTGTTTTTCCCTCAATGCGTTGGAAATGGCGATATGAAGCTTTCGTGTAACAACCCCTTTTTGCTGGCGGGAAACGAACTGGTCGCACATGTTGACCACGTCTACTTGCGGCAGCGGGCGGTTGTTGACCCGTTTCGGCATGGCGATGAGCTGATATTCCCCGGTTTGAACTCTCTGCCACGATTCCAGCGACGGCGTTGCCGTGCCCAGAATAAGCGGGATGTTAAGCTGCCTCGCTCGCTGCTGCGCCACTTCCCGGGCGTGGTATCGCGGGGCGGTTTCCTGCTTGAACGTGTTTTCGTGTTCTTCGTCGATAATAATCAACCCCAAATGCCGCAGCGGGGCGAAAATAGCGCTGCGCGCCCCCACGACAACGTCAATTTGTCCTTTGGCGATTTTCGTCCATTCCTGGTTGCGTTCGACGTCCGTCAGATGGCTGTGTAACACCGCAACGCGGGGGAATCGGCTTTTAAACCGCTTGGACGTCTGCGGCGTAAGGCTGATTTCCGGCACAAGAACAATCGCCTGACGCCCAAAGCGGAGCGTTTCGGCAATGGCGCGAATATAGACTTCCGTTTTCCCGGAACCAGTTACTCCATTGAGCAGAATCGTTTGCGGCGACCCGGCGTGAATCGCGCGAATTATCGCCGTCAGAGCCGATTTCTGCTGCAGGTTGAGTTCCAGATTCTCGTCCAGAACCGGCGGGATGGGCGGCTCAACCGGCGGGGCGACTCGCTTTTTATATCCCATTAATAACCCCTTCGAGCGCAGTTCGTTAATCGGACCGAACGAGCATTTGGCGCGCGACGCGATGTCGCCCAGCGTTAGCGGCGATTCCGCTTCTGCTGCGGTTTGCAAGGCTCTCAGCTGCGCTTTGGGAATGGCGTCCGGACGCTCTTTGAGTTCCAAAAGCCCCTTTTCCGTCGGTTGAATGAACAGCGTCAGCTTCGTTCCCGCCTGATACTTCACCCCGGCTGGGACGGACGTTTCCAACGCCTGACCCCACGGACACAGATAATACTCGCCAATCCATTTCGTCAGATTGAGCAATTGCTTGTCCAACAGCGGAGCGTCGTCAACCAAAGCGGTTATCGGCTTGAGCTTTGCCGTTACCGGGTCGCCGTCTTTGGCGAACGCCATCGACACAACCCATCCGACGACCGACCGGTTTCGCCCCAGCGGAACCTTGACCCTCATTCCCGGCTCGACGACGTCCAGCAGCCCGTCCGGCACAAGGTACGTATACGGACCGAACGGCGGCTGAGAGAATACAATCTCAGCCGTCGTTTTCTGACTGACGTCGTCCGCCAGCCACGGGTCGGAATCGTTATAGAACAGGTTGGCGTCCATAGGGGGGTAGGCAGTAGGCAATAGGAAATGGAAGGCGGTAATGGAGAGAGCGAAGCGAACGGAATTACGCATTCGCCGTTAGGCGAACCTGACGCCGGGGTCAAATTTTTCCGTTCGCCTTCGGCGAACTGCGTAACTCCGCTCCTGTTAGTCGCTTCGTTACCGCCTTTCATTTTTTAAATATTACAATTTTTTTGGACAAAAAACGTTCATGGGGCAGTTCTCGCAGTCGGGTTTTCGGGCTGAGCAGATTGCTCGACCATGCAAGATGATTTGATGTCCAACGTCCGTCCAGTTCTCCTGCGGGATAAGCTCTTTCAGAACGGCTTCGATTTTGAGCGGGGCTTTGGTGTCGACCAGTTCCCAGCGGTTGGTCAGCCGGATAACGTGAGTATCGACAGGGATTCCTGACGAAATTCCAAAGGCGTTGGTCAGGACGACGTTGGCGGTTTTATGCCCGACGCCCGGCAGGGATTCCAGGTCTTCGAGGTTGTCGGGGACTTCCCCGCCGAAACGCTCGATAATCTCGGCGCAGCAGGCGCGAATGTTTTTCGCCTTGTTGTGATAGAACCCGGTCGAGCGGATGTCCTCCTCAAACTCTTCCTGCGACGCGTTAGCATAGTCCTCTGCGGTTCGATACTTTTTGAACAGTGTTTGAGAAACCTCGTTGACCCGTTTGTCGGTGCATTGCGCCGACAGTATCGTGGCGATGAGCAGTTCCAGCGGACAGGAGAAATTCAACGCGCATTTCGGGTTAGGATAAAGTTCGTCCAAGACCTGAGCGATTTGGTTCATACGTTTTTGAAGTTTGTTGTTTTTCATAGCGACCGTATTATATATTGTCTCGTCCCTTTTGACAACCCCGTCCGGTGAAAAAATAACGAACCAAAAGTTAACCCCATCGTCAGGTTCGCCTTCGGCGAACTGCGTAATTCCGTTCGCTTCGCTAGCGATCTACTGCCTACTGCCTATTGCCTAAATTCTCCAAACGCTATAACTGACGCAATTCTTTTTCAACGGAAAAAAATAAAAATAACTACTAAAGTTTTAATGCCTAAAATTACGATTCCTTAAAAGACAAGTTGAGAGTTTCCGATTTTTTGAATAAAACGGATAGTTCAGGACTTGTCGGGGAATTGTAAAATGCGTTTTTTGACAAAAGCATAAATAAATCCAATAATTTTGATTTTCCCCTTTTGTTAAAAAACAAAAATGCCGATTCCTTGTAATAAGGCAAAAGAAAGCGCCTGTTGTTTTAGTTCCTATAATTATCAAGGAATAAAACGCCAGAAGGTTTCTGTTGTTTTATTAAAAGTTTTTTAGCGAAATGTTTCCGGTTCTCTTGACCCAGCTTTTTTCGCATCGTACATGTGAAAAAATTGAGAAGCGGACTCCTGTCAGACAGTATGACAGGACGGTAAACAAAGGCGAGTAGAAAATAATAATTACGGAGCGCCTAGATATGAAGGTCTTCACAACTGGTCAGGTCGCAAAGATTTGTAAAGTGGCCCCTCGTACAGTCAGTAAATGGTTCGATTCCGGTCGACTTAAGGGTTATCGAATCCCCGGCTCACAGGATCGTCGTATTCCTCGCGAATATCTGATTAAGTTCCTGAAAGAACATGGGATGCCGCTCGGCGAACTCGTGGACGACGTTATGGCGAAAGTTCTGGTTGTCGCGCAGGATCACGTCCTTATCGAAAACCTGAAACGGGAACTGCCTCAGGATCAACAGTTCAAAGTTGCAGTTGCCGCCAGCGGTTTCGACGCGGGAATTCAGGCTGAGTCTTTCCACCCGGATTGCATCATTGTCGACTTCTCGATTGGACGTCCAGAAGCTTTGCAAATCTGTCAGAACCTGAGAAGAAATCCTGAATTCAGCGAAATTGTCGTCATCGCTCTCTTGCCGGACGACGGATGCACCACGCCTTTTGATCGTTCAAGCATCAACGAAACGTTCAAGAAACCCTTCGACGTTTCTCTGCTGGCTGAACGTCTCCAGGTTTTGGTTGGATCCAAAAAACAACTGGTTTGATTACCCGTTAGATAAAAACAGCGTCTGATACAAAATCAGATAAGAATATAAAAGCTCTCTTTCTGAACAGGAAAGAGAGTTTTTTTATTGAGTTGCGAGTAGCGAGTTACGAGTTGCGAGAGGATTGAAAGGCGGTAACGAAGCGACCAACGGGAGCGGAGGTACGCAGTTCGCCGAAGGCGAACCAATTTTTATTGTCTCAATTTTTTGTTTGCCTAACGGCGAATGCGTAATTCCGTTCGCTGCGCTCACTCCATTACCGCCTTCCATTTCTTGCATACTGCCTCTTTTTCAACTTTTTCTAATAATTTTTCTCGATATTGCCGAAAAAATCGATAGAACCGTCCCTATTGCTACAGGTTGACAAAATGGGATTATATGGTATATTTATTCAACCTGGATTGTCTATTTTATCGAAAAGGACATGAGTACCACGTTCAAAACCTCTGAACGCTTCGTAGACGAAATGCTCGACGAACGTTGTACGTTTGACAATTCAGAACAGTTTTACGACAAGCCCACAATCCGGACGTGGCGAATTGACCCCGGCGTTGATCCAGCAACAAATCAAAAATCCATGGAATACCTTGCCCGCCTTGAAGAAGTTCGTAGTTTGATTGGCAATACGCCGCTGTTGCAGATTGATTTCTCGTATCGCGGCAAACGGAGAAATCTTTTCGCCAAAGCGGAATACTATAACCTCAGCGGGTCAATTAAAGACCGTATGGCGTTTCATATTCTTAAAAAAGCGTATCTCAGCGGCGCGCTTAAACCGGGAGCCATGATTGCTGAAGCGACCAGCGGCAACGCCGGCATAGCGTTTGCCGCGTTGGGGAGTATGCTCAGACATCCCGTTACGATTTTTCTGCCGGACTGGATGTCAGAAGAGCGCAAAAACCTGCTGCGTTCCTACGGCGCCAATCTTCGACTGGTAAGTCATGAAGAAGGCGGTTTTCTCGGCTCTATCGCCTTGGCGGAAGACATGCACGCGAAAGACCCGGAAGTCTTTTTGCCGCGTCAGTTTGACAATACCGACAACTGCGAGGCGCATTATCTGTTTACCGGACCGGAAATCATCGCTCAGATGCAGCGGCTCAACCGGGTTCCCACAGCGTTCGTCGCCGGAGTTGGAACAGGCGGAACCGTTATGGGAATCGGTCGCGTAATTAGAAAAGTCAATCCGAAGGCGACCATTCACCCTATGGAACCGTCGAACTCGCCGACGCTGTCAACGGGATACAAAACCGGAGCGCACCGAATTCAGGGCATTTCAGACGAATTCATTCCGTCGATTGTTCATCTGGAAGAGCTTGACAGCATCGTTCAGGTTGACGATGGCGATGCGATTATCATGGCGCAAAAGTTGTCGCGCAATTTGGGGCTGGGCGTTGGAATTTCCTCCGGCGCCAACTTTATTGCCGCGTTAAAGCTGCTGGAAAATATGCCGGATCAGCAAGCCGCCGTCGCCAACGTTGTAACAGTTTTTGTAGACGACAATAAAAAATACCTCAGCGCGGACTACGCCAAAGAAGAACCCGTCAGACCGGGCTACCTCGCCCCGGACGTCGAACTGACAAACGTCCTGGCTGTTCGATAGCGTTTGATAAAAATTTTTCGACTCTCAGGAATTGTTACAACCGTTTTGGGAGTCGAATTTTTTTGTTACATCTTCAAAACAATCCTTAATCCCATGTCCGACCGATTATCGCGAATACGACTGCTGATGGGCGGCGAATGTTTGAGTCGTCTGCAGAACTCAAGCGTTCTGGTAATCGGCTTGGGAGCTGTGGGGTCGTATACGGTTGAGGCGCTGGCGCGAAGCGGAGTAGGACGTCTGGCGCTGGTCGATTTCGACCTGATTAATGAAACCAACATCAACCGTCAGCTGTACGCTCTGACGTATACCGTTGGGCAGTTCAAACACGACGTTGCCGCCCGGCGCGTGAAAGACATCAACCCGGACTGCCGCGTCAGTTCAAAGCGTCTGTTTGTAGACGAGAACAATATTCGAGAACTGTTGGCAGAAGAAAAATGGGATTTCGTCATGGACGCCATCGACGCGGTCGGACCGAAAGTCCAGCTCATTAAAGCGTTAGCGGAATCGGGAATTCCGTTTCTTTCCAGCATGGGCGCCGCGTGCCGAACAGACCCAACTAAAATTAAAATAGGAATATTGAGCAAAATACGCACATGTCCTCTGGCTGCCGCAGTCAGAAAAAGACTAAAAAAAGAAAAAATTTCTCTATCTATCCCCTGTATCTTTAGTGAAGAATCTGCTATAATAAACCAACAATTGATTGAGGAGTCTTTGCCGGCGATTCATCCCGCTGACATTCCGTCTACGGTAGACGACAGTCAGGCAAAGCAAATGCAGCCCGAACTCGCGTCGGCTCAATGGGTCAACGGGGAGTATCAGCGCGGGCGCGCCCGACGTCCGCTGGGGAGTCTTCCAACTCTTACCGGCATCTTCGGACTGACCGCCGCCAACGAGATCATACTGCGTTTGTCCGGATTTGTTCCAGAACGTCGATGAGGTTTATTACGTATAAAGTTTCTACGAATAACCCGCTAATAATCAGGCTCTGAAAATCAAGCGCTGGAATGACAACGGCGTTACGCCGTAACGATTCATAGATTTATTTTTATTTCACCAAGGAGAATTTGCAATGAAAAGAATTTTGAGTTTGACTTTGGGTTTTGCCGCCTTGAGTTTGATCGGCTGCCCGCCGCCAGTACAGCCAACGTCTACCGGAACCGCAACAGGAACCGCGCCTGCAACCAAAGCTGTTGTTGAAGAAATCATTGAAGAAACGGTTATCGAAGAAGCCGTTGTCGTCCCGGAAGAAACTGCTCCGGCTGAAGAAGCTCCGGCTGTCGAAGAACCCGCCGCTCCTGCTGAAGAAGCTCCGGCTGCAGAAGAACCCGCTGCTCCCGCTGAAGAAGCTCCGGCTGTCGAAGAACCCGCTGCTCCCGCCGAAGAAGCTCCGGCTGTCGAAGAACCCGCCGCTCCCGCTGCTGAAGCTCCGGCTGTCGAAGAACCCGCCGCTCCGGCTGAAGAAGCTGCTGCAACTGCTGAACGCGCCAATCCCCCTCAGCCGAAAGTCGAACTCAATCCCGCGTTCAAACCGGCGATTTACGCCACTCTTCCGGATTACTGCCCGGTTCCGGACGGCATGACGCTCGATGAAAAGACGAATATCATTTATCTCAATTGCCCGAACTACGTTCCCGCTGACGAAAACGGCAAACGCGAATTCAACGCCTGCCTGATGCAGATTCTTCCGGACGGCACGGTTGAAAAGGTTCTGGAATACCCGACTCACCCGGAAACCGGCAAAATCGGTTCGATGGGCATTGACATCTGCCCGTCTGGCAACCTGTACGTTTGTGACAACCAGCGCTTCTCTACTGATCCGCAGGGACAGGTTGCATCTCGCATTCTGCGTATTGCGCGCGACGAAAACGGCAAAGTCATTTTTGACGAAAACGGCAAGCCGGATATTAAAGTCGTTATTGAAGGTCTCAACCTCGCCAACGCTATCCTGTGGGATGGCGACAACCTGTACATCACCGACACCATTGTTCCGACTCAGGGCGACGAATTCGGTCGCGGCGGCATTTGGAAGTTCACCCGCGACGAAATCAAAAAGGCTCTGGAAAACAACGAAGTTATCAAAGTCGACGCCAAAGCTGGCGACGCTCACCTGATCGTTACCGCCCCGGTTAAGAAGATTGGCCGCGAAGACTTCTCCGGCGCTGACGGCATGACCAAGGCGTGGGACGCGATTTACTTTGGCAACTTCGGCGATGGCGTTATTCGCAAGGTTACCTTCGACGAAGAAGGCAAGCCGACCGTTGAAGTCGTTGTCGATCGCGACGATTTCCAATGCTGCGACGGCATTTTCTACGATAAGGTTACCGACCTGATTTACATCGACGACTCTCAGGCGAACGCGATTCGCACGCTCGACAAAGACGGCAATCTGAACATCCTCTGGATTAACCCGGACACCGACGGAGCAGACGGTTCTCTCGACCAGCCGGCGGAATGCATCGTTCGCGACGGCAAACTGATCATGGCGAACTTCGACTGGACGTTCCCCGGACTGACCAACTCCGCTCACGACAAACCGTACACGCTCAGCGTTATCGACGTTACCTCGTTAGCGAAAACCACGGTTGCTGAAAAAGTTGCCGACGCTGTCGAAGAAGCCGCTGACGCTGCTGAAACTGCTGTCGAAAACGCCACAGAAAAAGCCGTTGACGCTGCTAAAGCTGCTGCAGAAAAAGCTGAAGACGCCGTTGGCGCTGCCGTTGAAAAAGCCGCTGATACCGTTGAAAAAGCGGTAGACGCTATCGAAAACGCTATTGAAGGAAACGCTCCGGCTCTGGAAACCGCTCCGGCACCGGAAAAATGATTTAGGCAATAGGCAGTAGGGAATGGGGAATAGGGATTCGTCTTCGGCGAATCCAAAAACTCCTCACTCCTCACTCCTAACTCCTCACTAACAAACACTCGTTCCTTAAAAATTTCCATGCCTTTATACAAATACGTTCACGATAAAGAAAAGGGAAAAGATTGTCCTGAAGAATTTGAGGTTCTGCAGTATTTGTCTGAACCGGATCTGACGGTCTGTCCGGATTGCGGTCAGCCAGTCCATCGAATTTTGGGGAATTTCGCTCCCGTCAAATCGGAACGCGATATGCTCAGCGATAAAAACATCGGAGAGAAAGGGTTTACGAAATACGTCAAAGCCGGTAACGGCTACTATGAAAAAACCGCCGGGGACGGACCGCAGGTCATCTCAGGCAACTAACGGAGAAAGCCATGTTTTCAGGAATCGTAGAAGAAACCGCCCGCGTCGTCAAGATTGTCAAAGAGCAGGAAAACGTCCATTTTACGCTTACCTGTTCGTTTGTAAATGAACTCAAAGTTGACCAGAGCGTTTCTCATAACGGCGTCTGTTTGACGATTGTCTCTCTTGGCGACAACACGTACACGACAACCGCCATGAAAGAAACGCTGGAACGTTCCAACCTCGGCTTGCTGCAAGTCGGAGACGAAGTCAACGTCGAGCGCAGCATGTCAATCAACGGCCGTCTGGACGGACACATCGTTCAAGGACACGTCGACATGACGGCGGAATGCATCGACATTCAAGACGCTCAGGGAAGCTGGTATTTCACGTTCAAGTACCCGTTTGACAAAGAAATGGCTCAGCGCGGATACATGACCGTCGACAAAGGCTCTGTAACTGTCAACGGCGTTTCGCTGACCGTCTGCAACCCGACGGACGACACATTCCAGGTCGCCATCATTCCCTATACGTTTGAGCATACAAACTTCCACTGCTTTAAGGTTGGCAGTAAAGTCAATCTGGAATTCGACATCATCGGGAAGTATCTTGCCCGGCTGTCGCATTTTTCAAAGTAAACCAGAACAGACCTCTTTGCGAAGAGGCGGGAATTCAACTTCTCGCCTCTTGTTTCTTATATAACTTTCCTTTAACCCCTCCAACTCAGCCATGAAACGCGTCTTTTTTGCTGTCGTAACGCTGTTTTTGTTATCTCCGCTATGCTTCGCGGAAGAGTTCGCTTTGTCAAAAGACAATCCCCTTGACGCTCGCGCGCTGGAAATTGTCAAGATGATTCCCGAAAAGCCGGAATCCATATTGCCGTCCATTTCCGACCGCGACGCCTGGGCAGCGATTGCTCAAACCGGGAACGGCGCCGCCATTATCAAACAGGCGGAAAAGATTCTCAATACGCCCATGCCGGAAATGCCGGACGACTTGTATCTGGAATATTCCCGCAACGGAAACCGAACAAACTGTCAGAAAGTCATTGGCGCTCGTCACGGACGTCTGGCGCCGCTTGTTGTGGCGGAATGCATTGAAAACAAAGGACGCTTTATTCCGGAACTGGAACGCTTTCTTCTGGACGTCTGCAAGGAGAAATCCTGGGTTCTGCCCGCTCACGACCCCGGCAACGGGAACTTTAACGGGACGGGAATGAACGTTGACCTCGCTTCGAGCGCTCTTTCCTGGGATTTGGCAACGGCGTACAACATTCTGGGCGACAAGCTCTCGCCGGAAGTTCGCAAGACGCTGCTTGAAACGCTCGAACTGAGAAACTTCAAGCCGTACGAAAACGCAATCAAGACCGGCAAGTTCCGCCCTCTGTGGTGGATTACCGGGGAAAACAACTGGAACGCGGTTTGTCACGCTGGGATGTGCGGGGCTGCGTTAGCCGCCATCGACGACCCGGCTCGACGCGCCTGGTACATCGCCGCCGCCGAAAAGTACAGCGCCGCGTTTATCAAAGGGTTTACGCCTGACGGCTATTGCTCCGAAGGGCTTGGATACTGGTCTTACGGATTTGGGAACTATATCCGTCTGTCAGAAACGATTCGCCGCGCGACGAACAACAAAATCAATCTCATGGATACCGAGTTCTGCGAGACGCTTTCCAAGTTCCCGTTGAGAATTCAGATCATGTCCGGAATTTCTCCGGCGTTTGCCGACTGCGGCGTTAGCGCCAAGGCTCCGAAACTGTACGTCAATTTCCTGGCGCATATTTACGGCTGGGACGTTCCGGAATACTACAGCGACGACGAACTGAAAAACGTGTCCGCCGGCGCGTACCTGCTTAAGGGAATGTACTCGCTTGACACGCATTTTGCCACCGAATTCAAACCGGTGGGCGTTCCGATTCGCGACTACTTCAACAACGCAGGGATTCTCGTTTGCCGTCCATGCGCCGACCCGGTCGCCAACAAGCCCGGCGATAAAGACTGGGACAAGCTTGCCGCTGCATTCAAGGCAGGGAACAACAACGAGTTCCACAATCACAACGACGTCGGCTCCTATACGATTGTTTATCACGGTCAGCCCGTCCTCATGGACGTCGGCGGGGAAGTCTATACGAAACGCACGTTCAGCGGTCAGCGATACGTCAGCCGCGTTATCAACTCCTGGGGACACCCGGTTCCCATGATCAACGGTCAGCTTCAGGCGACCGGCGGGAAATCCCGAGGCGTGGTCGTTAAAGACGAATTCTCGGACGAAAAAGACGTTTTCGCCTTTGAATACCAGTCCTGCTATCCCTCCGTTAAAGAACTGAAAAAGCTGGAACGCACGTTTGTCTACGACAGAAAGAGCAACGTCATTACAATTACCGACCAATTCCAGCTTAACGGCGAGGCAAAGCTGCCCTTCGATTCCGCTTTGACAACCATCTGGGACGCGCAGCGCGATGGCGACGCGATTATTGTCGGCAAAGACGGCGCTCAGCTTCGCGTTGAGGTCGAGGCGACAACCGTTGATGCGTCCGGCAAGGAAACGAAACTGGACTGGGAGTTCACGTCTGAACTGTGCAACGAAGACCAGGGCGGACTGAAAACCTCCAAACGCCTTGGCGTCGTTCTCCCGCCGGTTAACAATGCGACGGTGAAATTTACTGTAAAGCCGATGTAAGTCAAGAAAGAACATTTGACCGGATTGTAATAATATCTGACAGCGTGGGAGGAGCGTTTTGTTTAGTCCCCCAGATAAATCTGGGGGGCTGCGAAAGAGTTCTAAGTCCCTTTTCTTTTCCTGGCGCCCCCAAAATTTGAGCGCACCCATTTCCGAAAAAAATTGGCGCGCCCTCTTGAACAAAACCAGTTTTAGCGCTATAATTAAATCATTCAAGAAATTGTTTGTATTGTGTAAATATATTAAAACGACTTGAGTTTTTCCGATGTTAAGCCTCTAGCTACTAGCTTCTAGCTATTAGCTTGATAAACCTGATTCGTGCATTATCGCAAGAAATAGGGAGCTAGCGACTAGGAGCTAATAGCTCTTATTTCGGGAAATATCAAGTGGAAAAAGTTAGTTATTTTTCATGTGAGTCTCTTTTTGTTTTTAGGTTATAACGACAATTATTTATCGTATAACAAAAGGACTCGCTTTATAATTTATTGGTTTTTATTGTTTAATAAAAATCAAGGAACGTACAGATTTAAAAACAATCATGGATTTTTTATACATAATCTTTTGGATAACGCTTTTATATTGCTCGTACAAGCTGAAGAACGATTTTGTTCTTTTGGCTCGAATGGCGTTTGGAATTGCGTCTGACAACGCGAAAACGGCTGGCGTTTCAGACCGCTCCGAGATGGAGAAAACCGAATCTTCCGACGCGAACTCAGACATTGTCAGTTTCAATCGCTGGCGGCGAATTCTCAATTGCAGCTGGCTAATCGTTGCGGCAATAATAGCGATTCCGTTGATCTTTTCCTTTAATTCTCGATCGTCATTTTCATCTGGATTTATTGGAAATCTAAACTCTTTTTTCAAGTATGAACGCCAATTAAGTGAAGTTATTATGTTACTATTGGGAGATATTGCCGTATTTAGTCCAATTATTGCGGTTTGTCTTTTAGGCAGTCTGACTCGCCGGGCAATTAAAAAAGCGTTTGACGTCTGGCAAGCCGTTGGCAGTCAAAGAAACGAGCTATATCAGTTTGGATTTCCTTCTGACAATAGTTTGAAACGAACGTTTTATAATTCAATTCTAATTGTCGGTTTGATTTTTATAGCGATTATTGCGTTCCTGATTGGCGCTTTTTCTTTATATCACCTTGGCAATTTAAATGGATGGAATTATCAAAGTAAATACTTGCTTTACTACGAGGGTTTATTTCCTGCAATTGCAATAAAATCCATGATGGCATGGTTTTTGGGTTGTCTGGTATGTAAGGGGTTATGGCAATTCCGCGCCGTCGAGATGAAAAACGCT
>CACXSS010000080.1 GCA_902770245.1 uncultured Planctomycetota bacterium
TTTGGTTGATGCCTGTCCAGACCTTTGAGGGCGACAAGGCAACGTTGCCGTCTACCGCATTGACGGCAAGAGCGCGGAACTCGTTTGTTACATCAAAGGCGAAAACTTCCCCGGGTATGACGCTTTCCAGATTGAGCGCGTTCCCGCCGGACGGGTTGGCTGACCCGTTGGCGTTTTCCACGCCGGAAAGCATCTTGACGGGCTTGCCGTTAATGTTATAGACGCCGACAGGCAGATCGGACAGATGTTCGTGAAAGTCTTTCCACGCAGCAATCTTGGCGTCCGGGACATCAATGCCGATTTCTCGCAAAACCGGGGCGACGTCGACCAGCGTTTCAAAGAGATGTTTTACGCAGCCTAGCGCCGGCGCGCTGTTTTTCTGCAGACCGCTGCCCTCCCAGTGCGAATCCCAGACGTTGTACCGATAGGAGCCGCCCGATAAGGTTTCCTTTTCACACCACGCCATGAAGAAGTTGGCGGTTTTATCGAGCAGCGGAAAGACCTTTCTGAGATACTCGCGGTCGAGCGTGTATTCCCAATGCGTGCAGAAAAAGGCGCACTGAAACGCGCCGTCAGAAACCTGACTCCACAGGCTTTCGTCGCCCTCGGCGGATACGCCCCACGGTCCCAGCGCCACCGGGAACAGAGCTGCGTCGTCTATGCCGTCGGCGAGGTCAGCGCGCGAGTCGAGATACGCCCGCGTGTTCTTGTAGAACCGTCCTTTGCAGCTGTCAATCTTCTGAAGGTTCTCTTTGGCGTTGCGAACGGCGCGGGGAAGATAGTCCAGAAGCGGGTCTGGCCGCGCGTCCGCCGCGTCACATCGGTTTGACGCCCAGCAGCCGTAACAGGTCGCCACGTAGTTGTAGTTCAAATGGAAGTCGTTATGCCACAGAGGGCTGTCGGTCGTAACCCAGATTCCGTACAGTCCCGGGGGAAGCTTGCCTGGTCGGACGCACGACCCGAGAAGATAGACCTGTCCGTACCAGAACGACTCCAGCTCCTTGTCGCCCAAGGCGATGCGAGACTTGCTGTACCAGTCCGTCCACCAATTCTTGTGATCGGCTTTGATCTTTTCAAGCACTTCCCAGGTAAAGCGTCTGTCCGGGTTTGTCGCTACGATAATCGCAAACGGCTCGTTCGCGCGAATCTTCACGACGGCGCCCGCTTCCCTCTTGTCGTCAGAAACGGTTATCTGCAACAAATCCGCGCCCAGAGCGCTCACTGCCGCCGTTGCGCTGACAACCCACCCTTTTCTGGTATCGCTTTCTGGAAGAAGGTTTACCGTCGAACGTCGAACCCAAAAGCCGTCAGCAGATCGACCGGAATCTGTCGGAAAGGGCTTCTGATTATGAACGACAAGCCGGACGTTCCAAACGTCGTCCGAGTCGGAAACGCCGGATATGACAAATACATCCTCGCCAGCGGCGACAAAGCTTTCAAGCTGAACGTTCCCTTTGCCGAACGCGCCGTTCGTCTTGAGAGCTGCTGTCGGAAGGTCAAGCGCATCCGTCGAGGCGACGCTGTTGGAATCGGGTTTAATCTCCAAGTCAGCAAACGAAATCGGACCGATATTGTTGTCGGCGTATCCGATAGACAAGTCGCCGCAGCTCCACAAGTCGCCGCGGGTTAAGACGAAAAGCTTTCGGTTCGCGTCCCCGCCGTTGACAACGCCCAGCGCCCCGTTCCCGAGCAGAGCCGCAGTCGGCAGCGACCGGTCGTACGACGTCCCGGGATTCGCGCTCTCCCAGACGGGATTGAACTGAGCCGGATTCGGGAACTCGACTCCCACGGCGAACGACGAAAAAAACAACAGGGCAAATACGGTTAAACGACTAAGTGTAAGGTATTTCATTTTGATATTTCGGAATTACGCTTTCGCCGAAACGGCGAACAAAAACGATGGCAAGCCGGGGCGTCCATTAAAAAACTCACGCAAAGTTCGCAAAGTCCGCGAAGTTTTAAAATTAAAAAATCTTTGCGCTCTTTGCGTTCTTTGCGGCTTAAAATACTTCGGCGGACTTCGTCCGCGACCCGGAAGCGTATTCAATTTTGTCGCAGGGTTTCAGCGGGATAAAGGGTATTTGTGCGGCAGAGACTGCCGCGAGCCAGGTACGCAGTGTGCGTGCGCGGTTCAAAGCGTAACTACGCTCCCGTTGGTCGCTTCGTTACCGTCTTTCAATTGTTGTACTCTCCCGTTATCGGTTTACCTTTTGTGCCGAGAGAGGACAGCGGGCGAACGGTGAACGAAAGCGTCTTGTTGCGCGGCAGCTCCTCTTTGGGAATGCTAAGCGATGTAACGCCGCCGTTCGGTTCGTTTCCCATGCTCAGGTTAACGCCAGACGCATAGACAGCTTTGTACAGCGGATTAGAATCATCACTGTTGACTTCGACCTCGTAGGCGTACACGCGCGAATCGGGGTTGGCGTTGGCAAGCGGAATCGACAGCTTGACAGCGGTCTGAGCGTTTTCGACGACAAGTTTCGCGCCGTCTGGAAACTGCGGTTCCCCGATAACCTTGATCAATTCGCCTCTTGAGAACGGGTGCGGAGTTTTGCCGAACGGCATGATCCAGTCCGCGCCGAGGCTTGTTCCCGCCCCGGAGCCGAACTCGCGCCGTTCGATAACAAGCATATCGTCGTACACGCGAACGACAAATCCCTGCCGCCCTCTGCCGACCTGCTCGCGCCCGGCAATGGCGGCTTTAGTAATCCAGCCGTCGCCGACCAGAGCGCCGCAGCCCCGCGGTTCGCAGGAGGCGCACTGAATCGCGGGAAGTCTGCCTTTATAGAGCGATAGAATATTCCAGTTTGTAACGCTCCAGTGATTGTGCCCGAAAAACGAAACGGCTCCGACGCGCCGCATCAGCTCTTTTCGAACGCCGTAAGAAGGGCGTCTGTGCTGAACATAAAAAAACGGGCGCTGAGCGCCGTTAGCGCCGGGCGCCGGCTTCCAGTTTCTCAAAGCGGCAATTGCGTCCGCCTCTGATACGCCCCAATGGCGGCCAAAGAAATGGTACCCTTTGACTTCCTTGTGCCAAACGGGATCGTACTTCTCACCCCAGATGCGCTGCCAGCTCCCCGCGGGATCAGTCGCCATAATGTGACTGGCAAATTGAGCGGGATCCGGATAGCGGTCCTTAACGAAAGAGCCGTAATGAGCGCCGTCAATATCGTGGTTGCCCATCACAAAGAGTTTGACCGGACCGCTCACGACGCTTCCAAACACTTTTCGCCACGCCCAGGCGTGAAACTCCATCTCGCGAATCTGTCCGCGGTGAGCCATGTCTCCGCAATGCATGACAGCGTCTACGTTTTGCTCTTTGAAGTAATTCAGCGCGGCAACAAGATATTTGTCAGGCCAATGAGCGCCGTGACCGGAACCTCGGACGGACGTTCTCAAATGCGTATCGCTTATGACGCCAAAAACCAGGTTCGACGTTCCCTCATGCTTCCAGCCGGGCGGCGCTGCGAAAAGCTCTCCGCAAAACAAAGAGCCAATCGCGCCAAACGCCCCTTTAAGAAAATCTCTGCGTTTCATGATGCTATATCTCTGTGTTGCCAATTCCTACATTTAGGTTCGCCTAAAGGCGAATGCGTAATTCCGCTCCCGCCGGTCGCTCCATTACCGCCTTTCATTGTTTACTCCTCTATAATAACCCTGAACCCAACGTTGTAGACTTTCTGCCAGGGCTGATAGGGGAATCGGACGCTGGAGCCGGCAGAAACGGGTCGGTTGTTCCAACTGCCGCCGCGGGCGACTTTCTTTGCCGTCGCAGATCCGGCGTTGCGGCCGTCGTCGTCTTTGTACGGATACGGCTTGTAGTCGGAACGAGTCCATTCGGAAACGTTGCCGACCATGTCGTAAAGTCCAAATGCGTTGGGTTCGTACTGTTTGACGTAATCGACGGTAAACCATTTGTCCTTAAATCGGTCGTCACGCAGCGGGAACGTTTTGCTTTCCGTATGCGGACGTCGGCGGTGAATCATGCTTCCGCCTTCCCACGTCGTGTACGTGTTGTACAGATCGGCGTCGGCGAGGTTCGCCCAATTCGTCCAGTCGGTATCCCAGTCGCCGTAGAAGAACTGTTTGTCGCTTCCGGCGCGAGCCGCCCATTCCCACTGCGCTTCTGTCGGGAGTTCCATTTTCTTATTGAACTTCTCGGACATCCACTTGCAGAACTTCGTCGCTTCCTGCCAGGAGATTCTGGCAACGGGCTGAAGCGGATGGTTGGCGATATATCCGGGCGTGGTGTGATCTTTGCCGTCTTCGCGATGATAGCGCGTGTCGTGTTCCGGGTCGAAACATTCGTACTGCTGGTTTGTAACTTCCGTTTCCGACATCCAGAACGGCTTTTTGATTTCCACCACAGCGCGGGCGCGTTCATCCGGATAGCCTTCTTCAGACCCCATAATGTACTTGCCCGCCGGGATTTTCACAAACGTCATATAGACGTCGTTGCCAGCATGGTCTTTTCCAATGCAGAAAGACTTCTTTTCCTGATCTTTTCCGCCTGCCAGCTTTGCGGCGGCAGCGCGGCTCATGGGCCAGTTTTCAACAGTGAGATTATCCGGCTGAACGAACGGCTGAGGCGGAGGAATAATCGGCTCGATATTGGCTTCTCGAGCGGCAAGCGACTGACGATATTCCTCTTCCGGGTTGTCGTCGATGCCGGCATAGAGCTTTTGCAGTTCCAAACGTCGATTTTCTCTGCCGGGGTTGTTCCACATGCCGGTATACGGAGCGTTAAGGTCAATCCACGTATAGAACCGTTCCCACGCTTCCTGCGGCAGTTCAACGCCGTGATGTCCTTTTTTAAGCATCTGAATCAACTCGCTTGTCGAGGCGTGATATTCCATCGGCTTCATCACATCGAGGTCGGTTTCCGGACCCGGACGGCGGACGTACGGGTTAATCGCAGCGTAAGACGTATCGTTGCGCCAATCGCCGGCGTTATGAGGAACGAACGACAATCCGCCGGCTTTGTCGTTGTCGTTATGACATCCAACGCAGTACTTGTCCAGAGTGGGTTGGAGTTCCGCCTGGAATCCCCAGGATCGAGCCGGACCGTACCACGGCGTAAGTTTTTGCGGAGCTTTTCGAGACGCAATCGTCATTTTAGCCGGCGTAACGTCGTTGGCGTTTTCGTGACAGCCGTTGCAGGACAAGGCTTCCCCCGGCATGACAACCGTCCAGGATCTCATCAACGCGATTGCCGCGCCTTCTTCGTCCAAAACCTGCATCGCAAAAGGCGTGTTGGCAGGAACTTCAAAGAAGAACGACCCGTCGTCTTCAATTTTGACTGTGCCCAAAACGCGTTTAATATCCCACGACGACTGCTGACCACAGGATTCGTGCCCGCCGGAATGGTTGTATCCGTAATGATAGGCGATAACGCGAACGCTCTTCGCGCTTCCTCGGGCGACGCCTTCCATGCCTCTGCCAAGATAAACGTCGGTACAGAAGACTGTGCCCGTCTTTTTGTTCATGTCAACGTTATCCGGAATTACCGGCGGGACAGGTTGCGCCAGAACCGGGTGCGGTTCGAGAAGGTTGCTTCCGTCGCAATGCGCCAGAAGAATCATGTTGTCGAAAACGTCAATGAGGTAAATGCTGAAAATATCGTAATCCCGTTTGCAGACCAAAAAGTATTTGTCCGACAGCGGGAACGGATGAGCAAACCAGTGTTTCGCGCCGCCGGCGACGTCGTCACAGATATTTCCGACAACGTCGCGACCATAGCCGGGCAGTTCCTGAACGCAGCCGGTAACGCTGGCAGGCAGAACGTCGGGAATAAAGTTGAGGAACGTGCCGCCCTCGCCCCATTCCTTGTTTTCCGGTCGGAACCGCATGGGGTAGTAGCGCCCCTGATTGGGGTCGATCAGCAAAAGCCGCCCCATTTCCGGCATCGCGTGATGTCCGCTGACAACGCCGATGAGCTTCGTGCTGTCGCCCGGGCATTGCTTGGGGTGTTTATAGGCGTTGGGGAAATAGCTTCCCGATCCCCACAGCGCGCGCTGGTTGCGCCCGTCCGGGTTCATCGAAAAGACGTAACGCGAAAAGTAATGTGGAACGTCTGTGTATTCCCATCGAAGGTACATGACCTGACCGTTGTGCATCACAGTCGGATGCCAGTCGGAGTCCTGCTCGAAAGTCAGCTGACGGGTTTCTTTGGTTTTCGTATTGACGCGGTACAGGTTGACCATGACGCGTCCGCCGTTCTCGCACGGCAAGCCCTGAATTCCCGCCGTTGACGCAGAAACGATATACGGCGATTCCGGCAGATAGCAGCTGTCGTACCAGTCGACGTCCTCCTGATCAGTCGGCGTGAGAACGTTGAGATTCTTCCCGTTGAGATCGACTTCAAAAACGCCCCAGCGACCGTTTTCCAGAATGCTGGAATACATAATCTTTTTGGCGTCGAATGACAGGCTGATGTCGCGCATAACGCCTTTTCTGTACGGATGGCGGAAAATCGTCTCCAGTTTGGCGTTTTTCGGGTCGTCCGTCCGGTAATTGGTCAGAGCCATGAGTTCGTTGTCGTGGTTATCGCGCTGAACGGTGTCGTTTGTATAGGCGTTCAAGCCGGTAAATCCCATGTTGCCAGAACGTCGAACGACAACGATTTTATCGAACTCGTCCAGAAGCGGGTTCGCCAGCGCGACTTTTCGAACCAGAACCGCCAGAGCGTTTTTCGCGTCGCCGTCGTTGGGATTTTCCGCCAGTTTAGCGGCAATTCCGTTGAGTTCTTCAAGATATTTTTCCCCCTCCGGGAAATCGTCTGCGTAGGTTGTGATGAGGTCGTTAATCAGACGCCGGCAGGAATCGACCGTGTTAAGCGGGACGTCGCCGTTGTTGGGCCGCGGCTTGTTATGAACGCTCGCCGGCTTGATAAGCGGGTTGTCTTGAGCGCTGCAAAGCCCCAATATTGGGATGACAGCCAAAAAGAATAAAAGCGTAACAACTCTTTTCATAATAACAGGCAGGGGGTTGGAGGAATAATATTTCAGGCAATTATTGCAACATTTTACACAAATTGCTAATTGATAATTGCTCAATGTTAATTCTATTATAGCGCTTCCTTTTAAGAAAAACAATGCACTACCGCGAAAAATTTATTATCTTTTTGTAAAAAGATTGAAAAGCGGTAATGAAGCGTCCAACGGACGCAGTTATAATATGTGTCGCGCGGTAGCACGATGATCGGGATGGGCGCCACGCTGCGGCGGACAGAATGTCCGCGAACAAGCAGGTCAGGCTGGCTTTCTACGTTCAAAGATTTTTGGAGGCTTCTGCCGCAACACGATTATAGCTATTTTCAGCTATTCGGTGAATTCGAGAGAACATGTTAAGGAAAGCTATTATCAAATGTGTGGCTCAATAGATGCATTTATATACTTAAGTCAAAAGTTTTCCTAAGATATCATTTCCTAACCTTCCCCAAAATATTTAAATTATAAAAAAGAACGAATAAAATGTAAAAAACTAATCTTGCAGAAGACCTCACAGTTCTTTAATTTCTAATCTTGGCTTTGGACCAAGAATTCCTTTTTGTGCCATTATTTTGTGAGCTTTCGATCCTAGCGGAGGCGTTTTATCAGTAGTAACCCAGTAAAAAACTATTTTTATATTAGAAGCAAAACTTATCAAACTATGACCTTCTGTAGCCAACCATCTATCCAACCAGCATTTTTTGGCAACTATCTCTGTTGCTTTAGAATCTCCACATGCGGAATGAATTTCAATAAAGTAAAGAGACGTTTTGTCTTTCGAATTATACGCCACAACATAATCCCAACGATTATCTTGTGGATAACGTTCTAATAAATCATTATCAAGATCAACGCTACCACCTAGATTTTTTGTGTCTTTAGCTGTAATTCTACTTTTATTCTTTTCTGAAATTGCTTGCTTACCAGAACGATAAGTTAATCCCAAATCAGTAACCGTTTCTTTAAAATTTCTTGGCATTACTCATCCTCCACCTGAGAAAACAACTCGCCTACTGCATCTGTAATTTTACCAGAATATTCTGTAATTCCTCCCCAGCCAGCAATCGTAAAGTCTTCAGATGCTGGATCAAGTGAGGAAATATCCTGAATCTGTACTCTTTTACCAGAGTGATTAAATGAATAAGTTTTACATTTCTTTTTTATTACCGAATTGAAAATGCTTTTTATTGTATTATGTTTTTTCAATTTCAGCATTTTAACAAAAGCAGTGTAAATTTTATCTTCATATCTCTGATTTTTGGAATAAATACTCTGGTATTCAACAATTGCCCAAACGAGGTCCAGAACTACATTGGAATGAGTTGAAAGAATCACACGATACCCACGCCACATAAGCTCAATGACTAATTGGAAAAAGCTGATAATCGCCTGTGGATGAAGTCCCATTTCAGGTTCTTCAATGATGATTGTATCAATATCCTCTTTTTTGGAGTTACCTTGCGAAGGAAGCAAATGATAACAGCCTAATAACAATGGCGTAAATTCACGCTGTCCAGAAGACCATGAGTTGTATGTCAAACCGGAATTGTCATTATCCTGAAACAGTTCCATTCCCTTGGTTCCTGTTCGAGGATTCTTATTAATTTTGACCTTGGATCCCCAATAAATAGATTGATCTATATTCTCGCGAAACTGTTTTTTCAGACGATTTACAATGGGGAATAAACAACCGGAAGTTCCAGCGTTATCACTATCCAATAGGTTCCACAAAACATCGCTGAAAAAACGCAAAGAAAAAGGAGTTCCAAAAGGATAAGTCGAAAACTGTCTTGGCCAACCATCCTGAAAAACAAGCGTTCTTTGAGCTGGAATATAAAAAACGGAATGTTTATCTTTATCTGACGGTTGAGATATCAGTTTGAGAAAATCAATTGTTGCTCCCTCAATGCTGATTTCAGTAGTTTTAGAACTGAGAAGCTGAGTACCTCCGCCAAAATATAAAGCTGAAAACAACTTCAATATAAAACCATCGCCAGTTCGAGGAGAAAAAAACATTCTCCAATCATTATTATTTTTCTTATAAAATGTATATATCGCCTCTGCGTCTTCCAGAAACCTATACAATTGCAATAAAAGACTCTTGCCGCTTGCCTGCGGACCAACAAAAATCGTTAAATCTCCAAATTCTATATCTCCGGATTCAATGGGACCGAAATTTTTAACGCTTAAATTTTTAATCATTATAATATCTCCTACAAATATATTATATTATACACCACAAATGATTTTTAATCAAGAAAAAAAGAGTGCTTTATTAAAAATATTTCAAAATAATTTGCTAAGATATATTTCTGTTGACAAAGACGTTGTATACGGATGCGTAATTGAGACGAATTATTTGTTCTGTATGACTTTCATCATTATTTGAAAATAAGGATTATAACAGTAATATGAATTTTAACAATAAGCAAATTGCAAATAATATTAAGCTGTATTAATCAATCGATAAATACCATAAAATCAATATAATCTGCCTCTTGCCTACTGCCTCACTCTCACCCGTCGTTTCGTCTGCGAACGAACAGGATATAGCTCAAGATAAACGAGCCGATGGCGATTCCCCAGAGCAGGTAAAACGAAAAGCGCAGTTCCCAGAAAGACGCGCCTTCCAAAAAGATTCTCGTCAACGCGGCGATGCCGTGTCGAAGCGGGTTGATAATCGTTATTTGCTGGAAGAAGTCCGGCATGGATTCCAGCGGCGTTCCCATTCCAGACAGCATGGAAAACGGGACGACGACGATATACATTCCCAAAACCGCCTGCTGTAAATTGGCGGACAGGGTCGAAATAATCAGCCCGATTCCAATGGACGCGCACAGGAAGGACGCCAGTAAAGCCAGCAGGAGTCCCAAAGAACTGTTGAGCGGAACTCGAAACCAGAACAACGCCGCAAGCAAACCGACTGCCAGCTGGCAACTTCCGGCAATAAACGTCGAGAAGCCCTTTGCCGCCAGCAGTTCCATAGAAGAATACGGCGTCATGCGGAGCTGGTCAAACGTTCCCGCTTCGCGTTCCTGAACAATCGACTGCGCGCTGACGAGCATGATGTCGACCAGACCAATAAGCCCCAACAAAGCAGGAATCATAAAAAACTGCATGTTGAAATTCGGGTTGTACCACGCTCGCGTTTCGATTCGAAATCTGCCGCGATTATCCGCCTTTTCCAGAGCGAAAGAATTAATCACGTTGACGGCGTACGCCATCGCCATGCCGGCGGAGTTGGCGCTGCGGCCGTCGACGATAATCTGAACGCTGGCTTTTCCCTGCCCTGCCCTTGTCTGCTGGAAGTCCGCTGGAATAACGACAGCCAGTTGAATCGCTTTTGTATTGATGCGGTTTTTCATGTCAGCTTCGTTTTCCAGCGGCTGATGAACGTGGAACGTCGGAGAGCCGGTAAAACAGCTTATAAGCTCCCGCGACGCCGGGGAACGGGAATAGTCCAGAACAGCGCAGTCAACGTATTTCAAATCCATGGTCGCCGCGTAGCCGAGAAACAACATCTGCATTAACGGCGGAATGAAAAGCGTCATTCGCATTTTCGGATTTGTCATCAACTGACAAAGTTCTTTTTTCAGCAGGGCAAGGACGCGAGTCAGGACTAACATTATTGGGAAAATCGGAGTGGAAATCAGTTAGGAGTTAGGAGTGAGGAGTGAGGAGTTTTTTTAATTGCGAGTTACGCGAAAGCGAAACTATGTTCGTTTCACACACTCAATTACCACCTTTCATAAACTATTCCCTACTCCCTATTCCCTACTCCCTACAACCTCTTCGGGCAGCTCAGTCTGGCTAACGTCAGCAGAACGACCGTCATGAGGATTAAAACTCCGCAGTTTTTAAATATATTTTGCCAGACGTCGCCAACCAATAGCGAAGTCTGTAAAAAGTCTACGTAATAACGGGCAGGAACAAACAGCGTTACATATTGTAAAAACGTCGGCATGCTTTTGATTTCAAAAAGAAATCCGGACAGCAGGTACGACGGTAAAAATGAAATCAGCGACCCCATCGAAATGGCGATAAACTGGTTTTTCGTTGCGCTGGAAATAAGAATTCCGATTGCCAGCGCCAGAATCAAATACAGGCTTGACCCGAACAGCAGGATCAGCCAGTTTCCGCGAACGGGAACGCCAAACAGGTATCGCGCCATAATCAGGGAAATGACAAGGCCTATTATTCCCAAACAAAAATTGTTCGTCATTTTGGCAAGCAGAATTTCCGTCGATTTCATCGGCGTTACAAACAGACTTTCCAGGTTTCCCTGTTCGTATTCTCGCGCCATAACCATGGACGTCAGCAGTGTTCCGATAATCGTCAGAACGATAACGATAATTCCGGGAACGATTGTATAGGCGCTGCTGTTGGCGTCGTTGAACCATTGTCGGGTTTGAATTTCAATATCGCCAATTCCGGAAGTTGAAATCGCTCCAGATTCTTCGTATATTTTTTGCAATGCGCCCAACAGAGCCGACTGAATATAGCTTTGCTTGAGCAGCCCCGGCGAAGGGTTGGAGGCGTTGACGACAATAAGAATCTTCAGATCCATCTGATTGATTCGCCTGGTCAGACTTTGCTGCAAAAATAGACAGGCGTCAACCTGGTGCGATTTAATCAGCTCCTTCGCTTCTTCGGTCGATCTGACAATTTGCGCCTCGAAAAAGCCGTTTGACTGGAATCGGGCGGCAATGAGATTCGCTTTTGGCGACGGTTCGGGAATAACAATCGCCAGACGGATGTTTCGGACGTCCGTTGACATGCCGTATCCGCAGATGAGCAGCAGAAAGATCGGCATTAAAATCCCAATTATAATGCTCAGCGGGTCGCGAATAAGCTGAACGAATTCCTTTCGCGTCAAAATGAGGTATCTGGAAAAGCTCATGGCGCCGCCTCCGTTTGCGTTTTTTGGGAAACGATGTTGACAAAGGCGTCTTCGAGAGTTGCGCCGCCGCCTTGAGCGATTATCTGTTCAACCGTTCCGGACGCGACTTCGCACCCGTCCCGCATGATCAATATTCTGTCACAATAAGCGGCTTCGTCAAGGAAATGGGTTGTAATCACCACCGCCACGCCATCGTCCGCCAGGGCGAGAATGCGTTTCCAGAACTCGCGCCGGGCTATCGGGTCGGCGCCGGAAGTCGCCTCGTCGAGAAACAGTATCGGCGGATTATGGAGCAAGGCGCACGCCATCGCCAAACGACGTTTGTAGCCCATCGACAGCTGCGCGGCAATCATATTGAGATACTCGGACAAATTAAAGACTTCAACCGCCCAGGCAATCCGTTCTTTTAGCTTCTTCCCGCTTAAGCCGTACGCGCCGCCGAAAAAAAGCAGATTCTGCCGAACGCTGATGTCGCCGTATAGGGAGAACTTTTGAGCGACGTACCCGATGTTGTTTCGGGCAAATTCCAGATTCTTTTCCAGCGGTTTGCCGTCAAAGAGAATCGTCCCTTCGTTCGCCCGGCTTAAAGCGCACATCGCGCGAAACGTCGTCGTCTTCCCCGCCCCGTTGGCGCCTAAAAGACCAAATATTTCACCGCGGCG
>CACXSS010000081.1 GCA_902770245.1 uncultured Planctomycetota bacterium
GCCGTTGCGGTCAGAGTCGCTTTACCGATTGAGAAGTTCTGCGTTGTCGGTCCGGTCAGAATGTAATTCCCGTTGGAAATCGCAGCCGTCGCGGTATAGGAACCGGCGTCTTTAACCGTCTTGTTATACGACAGTGACAAGCCTGCGTTGTCTCCGTTGACAATTCCGGAAACCGCAGCGGAAATCGCCCGCACTTGTCCGTTGTAAACCAATCCTTCATATCTGTCAAATGCAACTGTTACCGCTTTCTGCTCAACGGTCAGCGTTCCAGTCTGAAATACGAATTTGTAATTGTTGTCTGAACCTCGTCCGACGGTAATTGTGTATTGGCCAACGTTGTCGAATTGAGCGTAAGACGACCGCGCCGACGGTTTGGAATTAATAACAGATTCGTCTTCTCCGTTGACAAAGCCGGTAAATGTAACAGTATACGCTGGCGCCGCGTCGCCGTAAGTAATCGACTGATTGTCCGCCTTTGCCGTCAATGTCGCCTTGTCGATTGAGAATTTCTGCGTTGTCGTTCCAGTCAAGACGTAATTGCTATTGGAAATCGCAGCGGTTGCCGTATAAGAACCCGCGTCTTTGACTGTCTTGTCGTACGTCAGCGACAAGCTCGCGTTGTCATTGTTGACAGTTCCCGAAACCGCAGCGGAAATCGTCTGCTCTTGTCCGTTGTAAACCAGTCCGGAATAACCGTCAAACGAAACCGTTACAGACTTCTGACCAACTGTCAGCGTTCCCGTCTGATAAACGAAGTTATAATTGTTATCGGAAGCCCCGGAAACGTTGATTGTATATTCACCAACGTTGTTGAATTGAGCGTAGCTGGACGTTGCCGCTGCAAGCGTATCAATTACTGATTTGTTCTCCCCGTTGACGAATCCCGTATACGTTACGGTATACGCCGGCGCAGCGTCGCCGTAGGTAATCGCTTTATCGTCTGCAGTGGCGGTCAGCGTTGCTTTGCCGACAGAGAAGTCTTGCGTCGTCGTTCCGGTCAGAACATAATTCCCGTTAGAAATCGAGGCGGTCGCGGTATACGTCCCAGCGTCTTTGACGGTCTTGTTATACGTCAGCGACAATCCCGCGTTGTCTCCGTTGACTGTTCCGGAAACCGCCGCGGAAATTGTCTGCTCTTGTCCGTTGTATATCAGTCCGGAATAGTCGTCAAACGAAACCGATACCGCTTTCTGTCCAACGGTCAGCGTTCCTGTCTGATAGACGAAATTGTAATTGTTATCGGAAGCCCCGGAAACGTTGATCGTATACTCGCCGACGTTGTTGAATTGAGCGTAGCTGGACGTTGCCACAGCAAACGTATCGATTACAGAACTGTTCTCCCCGTTGACGAATCCAGCATACATTACGGAATACCCAGGAGCTGCGTCTCCGTAGGTAATTGATTGGCTGTCCGCTGTTGCGGTCAGCGTCGCCTTGCCGATAGTCGAAACGATTGCAGAAGAAATGTAGTCTGCACAGCCGTCTCTTTCCACTTTAACCCAGACGCGGTATTCGCCCGCGTTTGTCGCACTGGGAAGTGTCGAAGTCCACTGGACGCCGTCGGTTGAATAGGAAACGACGTCGCCTTGTTCCAAGCCTGTAACAGACTGAATCAAGTCGTGAGCCGCGCCGTCGTAGGTTCCCGAATACCCGACAACAGAAACGCCGGTAATAACGTCTTCGGAGAAAGTCGAAACCGTTCCGCTGATATTGTACCGACCCAACGATCCGTAATTGGAATACCCGAGCTTGGTCGCGCCGTTTTCGTCTGTATACCAATATCCGCCGTCAGCGCCCAATTCGCCCCGCTTGTCGCCGGAAACAACCAGATAATATGTTCCCGCCGCGGAGATGTCGCATTGAATCGCCGCGTCGCATGACCAGTCGGAATCGTAAACGTAAATGGAGTTCCATTCGGAGTCGAACAGTTCCGCTTTGACGTCCAGGTTGGTAAGATTGTACGAGTACCCCATCTCGGCGTAGGCGTACCCGAAACAGTCAACGCCCTTGATGGTCAAGTTGACAGAGCCGACGTCCAGCGTCAGCGTGTAAACGTCGTTGTCCGGGTCAGCCAGAACGGCGACCTCGCCTTCGCCAATCGTTTGACGTCCAATCATGCCGGTATAGTAAATTTCCGTCGATTCCCCATTTGCCGGCGAGGATTCCAGCAAAGCCGTCGGCGCCGCGTCCAACGTGAACGTACCGTCAGTCGAAACCGTTGCTGCGTCGTCGTCAATAAAGGGAAGATAGCCTGAAATAATCAGCAGTTCGTTCAGACAATTGTCCAGCTTGTTGAGGGTTTCGCCGCTGTTGTTTGTAACAGTCTGAGCGCCGGGGTATTCGCCCATCGTCCATTGAACCATGCTGTAGGTATAGCCGGATCCCATAATCGGCGCCCAGTATTCCCGCCCGTTGAAGTAGACGCTGTTTCCGGAATAGGCGCTGCTGCCGTCGTGGTACAGTCCCAGGGTGTGCCCTGCTTCATGGCTAATGGATTCAGCGTCGAACTTTTTGCCTCGGATCCAAACAAAGGCGACGTCTTCCACCATTCCCTGGAACGTTCCGACGAAGGAAACGCCGGACGTTGTAACAGTAGAATTATTCGGCGAAGAGTTATCGGAATTCATACAGTAGTTTTTGCCGACAACGATGCGCTTTCCCCATTGCAAATCGAATTCCGTGTTGTCGTACAGAATCGCGTCCAGCCCCGGAAAGACGGTTGTAACGTTGACGTCGAACGGCGCGTAATCTTCAGCAACCGTTCGCCACATGTACAAAATGTCGTCAGCGGAGTAATTAGAACCAACGCTGGCGTCGACGCGGATAATATCGCCGTTTTCGTCTCCGTTCCAGCCGGTAGCCGTTACAAGATGACCCGTAAAGTCCAAATACATCGTATAGTTGGAATCGGGCTTGGACGACAAATTGAAGACGTTGGTTTCCTTCACGCCGTCGCCGTCCAGGTCGACGTTGTATCCGGACAAATCCAGAGCGGCAATCGAACAGCTTGTTTCAGACCAGCTGGACTTGGCGTTGGAATCCGTAGCGTCCGCCTGAACCCTCGCCGTTACCGTAACGCCGTTGACGAGTTTGGGAAGGGTGAACGACCGCGAAGTCAAACCGGATATCGTATACCACGGCGAGTCGGTCATCTCGTCGCCGGTTATCTGATAGGTAATCGTATAAGTCGAAGCGTTTTCGACCTCGTTCCATGAAACCGTTACATTTGTCCCGCTAACGCCAGATGAGACGGTTGGAGCGTCGAGCGGCTGGGCGATTGTCTGCGATTCAAACGCGCCGAGGTCAATGTTGGTATTGTTGTA
Organism: uncultured Planctomycetota bacterium; assembly: GCA_902770245.1. Taxonomy (GTDB): domain Bacteria; phylum Planctomycetota; class Planctomycetia; order Pirellulales; family Thermoguttaceae; genus RUG11551. The sequence goes on from CACXSS010000081.1 coordinate 3,324, forward strand.
AATTCGGCTTGCGCCGACGATGTCCGTCGTTTGACTTGTCAGACCGAACTCAGCAGCGATTTCGTTGTCGCCGTCGTCCACGCCCAAAGAGTTTGGCTTCAGAGCGAAGTCCGCTATTGTCGAATAATTCCCGCTTGAATTGACGAATGCGGGAGAGCCGGACGAGTACCCGCCGTCGATCGTTTCGTCGCCTGCGGTAAACGAACCGTACATGGACGAAATGAGGTTGTTCTGTCCCCACATGGAGCCGGTGCCTGTGTCGCCCTGCATTTTGTATACAGCCGTGCCGCCGTCCGACTGAATGATGGTATTGTACAAATAGGCGTTGCTGACAGAATACAAAGCTCCGCCGGAAATAGAGTCGTTTTTGGCAATAGTAACGTTTACCAGCGTAAAGGACGCAGAATTATAGTCGTTGTTCTCGTTGGCGTAATCGTAAACGTTATTATATATGGCTGAACCGTAATAATTTGCAGAGTTGTTAAAAAACAGACTGTTAGAAATTACTGTCGAGCCGCAATTGTTGAGCATTATCGCGCCAGCGTAATAAGAAGCAGAGTTAGAACTAAATACGCTGTCCGAAATCGTCAGCGTGGAGACATACCCTTCGTGATAAATCGCGCCGCCAAAATTATTGGTGGAATTGGACGTGAATTCACAGCTGGCAATCGTTAAATTGCCGGTGTTGAAAATCGCCCCGCCGTAAGTGGAATAGACGGTTCCGCAGGAGTTGGAATCAAACCGCGAATCCGAAATTGTAACAACGCTGTCGTTAGACGCGATATATATTGCCCCGCCGTAGGCGTCGACAGAGTTATTGGAGAAGACAGAAGACTCAATGCTCAGGTTGCCTTCTGTATAGATAGCCGCGCCGAATCCCGCCTGATTGGAGTTGAACGTACAGTTGGCAATCGAGACGCTGCCCAGAGCGTAAATCGCCCCGCCCCAGCCGCCGACAGGCGTTCCGTCTGAAAGTTCCAGGGCGTTTGCTGCCCCGGTAATCGTTAAACCGATGAGAGACAGTTCGCCGGATTCCGTTACGTCGAAAATCTGACCGCCATTCCCGTTGATTGTAATCCCGGAACTCAAAGCGGAAGCGTCGATAACAACCGGCTTGTCAATTGAGATAACGCCGTAGTCTTCTGTCTGCAATAATACGATAGCGGAGCCGTTCAAGCTGGAATCGAACGTAACCGTATCGCCGCTGGAGGCGTACTGAATCGCTTCCCGGAGGGAGATCAAACCGTCATGGGAATCGACGACGTCGTTTGACGTTGTAACAACGGTAGATCTGATTTCATGATCGTCGAACAGAGTGCAAGCAATCGTATATGCGCCCAGCGAGCCGTAATCTGAATAATCCCCGTTGTAATATACTCCGTTGACGGGAGAGCCTTTTCCTTCGCCTGTAACGCGGAGATAATAAACGCCGGGAGTGGTTACGTAAATCGTAATCGTTTCGACAATATCAGCATCCTCGCCGGTATGAGGCGCAGCGGACGCGACGGCGCTGTAGTTGGAATCCGTATCGCAATAGACGTCTATGTGGGCGTTGAGGTTGGTAACGTTGTCTTCTGCGATTGGCGAATATTCCCCGCCGACGACAAAAGTATACGTTCCCCGTTCCAAAGACAACTTATACCAGTCGTAATCTTTATCAATCTTATTCCCATTGTAAGCGTACGTTGACGACGAGCTGGTAATAACGCCGGACGCAATAACGCCGGTTGAGTTCAGCGTCAAAACGGTTGCAGCAGACGCGGAGTTGTCACTGTCTGTTTTGAACGACAGATACTGGTTAATCTGTTTGACGTCGTCCTGAGTATTGTTTGCGCTGGGGTATTCGCCTTTGCTCCATTGAGAAAGAACCTGATGGTACGGCGCGCCCATAATCGGTCCCCAACCGCCAGCGCCGGGATAGTAACTGGTATTTGACGGATAGCCGTCGTGCTGCAATCCGAGAGTATGACCAATTTCATGCGAGGACGCGTCGGCAACGTATTTGGGTTCAAAGTTTGAAAGACTGTCAGGAAAGACGAATGCCGGCGAATACAGCGAGGAAGTGTTTGAGGTTCCATAAAACCAGCTAAAAACGCCCTGATAGGCAATCCCGCCGACGTTGATTCCCAAAACTTCATCGCTCGACCCGCCGATTGCCGCCCGCATGCCGTACTTTTTGTCCTGGTTGGACGTAATAGTCAGGTAGTCAAGAGAAGTAAATTGCGTTGTTACGTCAACGTCATAAATAGCGTAATCCTCTGAAACGGCTTTCCAAATGAAATAAATGTCCTCAGCAGTAAACTCGTCAAGACACGAGGGCGTAACAATGACGTCCTGATTCATATAATTTTCGTCATTATTCCAGTTCGTACCATACGTTAAATGCCCATTGAAGTCCAGATAAATAGTCTTGCAGGACGAATCCGTCGCCCAGTCCGCCTTGGAATGTAACGTAAAAACGTTGGTTAGCGTTCCGTCAATATCGACGTTCCACGACGACGTATCGACGGCAGCCGTTGCATACGTAAAGACGCTTGACCACGTTGACCCGGACGCCGGCTTGTACTGGTACTGAATTGTCGTGCCGGGAATCGTTTTAATCGTACAGCAGGAATCCGAAAGGTTGAGCGTAAAGTAATCGGTATACGAAGAGCCGTTGACTTCCGGATTATTAAACCGATATCGGAACGTGTAATCCGTTGCCGTTCCGATGTTCTGCCAATCAAACGACAGCGTCCCGTCGTTGGAATAGACAACCGTCGGCTCCATATAAACGGCGTTGGAAATCAGCGCCGCTTGAGTCGTTCGGGCTGTTGTAACAGCGTTCCCGTTGGAATCGAGCAGAACGTAATTGGACGCCAGAGCGTTTGAACCGTTAGTCAAAGCGACGTCAAAGGTCGCATAATGCAGCCCCGCCTGGTCGGAATCGAAAACGCCGTTGGTTGCCGACAGAACCAGATTCTCCCCGTTCGCAGCGCCGTTGAGCGTATACGATCTGACCGTCGCGCTGAAATTGCCGGCTTCGTAATCTCGTTCGTTGGCAATCAAAGAGGAAATCGTAACCGGCGCCGCCGAAATTACATACGCGGACGACGTTGTATAGTCGTCGTATCCCGGCGCGCTGAAACGAACCGACAGATTGTAAACGCCTGCGTTTTTCATCGTCGGGAATGCGTTGTTGGTCGTCGCCCCGTTGTATGTAACAGTATACGAATACGAAACAGATCCGGATGTCGTAACGACTGGCGTTTGCGCCGCGCCATTGTAAAAAACGCCTGACCAGTCAACGTGAATCAAATCCTGCAGCGACCCGGTCGACGCCGTCGTTGCGCTGACCGTTGACCAGAGGGAGTCCTGATAGTCTTCCGACCCGGCTGGCGCCAAGGCTTTCAAGCGGAAGTAATACGTCTGATTGGAATCCAGCGAATCGACAGTCGCGCTGGTAACAGACGCCCCCAGCGTTTGTGTTACAACGCCTGTCGAGAAGTCCGAGGCGGTTGAGTATTCCAGCTGATAGCCGAAATTGTCAACCGCCGTCCACGCCAAAGTGATGGAATCGGACGTCGGGTCGCCGGCGACGGTCAGCGTTGGCTGATCCATGTAAACCGCCGGCTGGTATTCGTACGCCCCGATATCGACGGTGGAATTGTACGTTCTGACGCCAAAGCGCGAAATGTCGTTGGAAATGGAATACCCGGACGAGGCGAGATCTGCGTTGTCGCCCGCGTCTATCAAAACGGAATCCGAAACGAGCCGATAGTTGGGCGAGTTGACCAAATTTCCGGACGAGTCAAACTGAGGCGCAGCCTTGAACCCGGCGTCTTCAGCTGGCAAATCCGTTTCGTATTTGTTTGTAATGTATCCGCTTCCGTAACGGGAATTGTAGAGATTCATCGTTCCCCAGTTGTAGAAGTCGGCGGCTCTATTCGCTGTGCTGGATTCGCCCCCGTTCCCGATTATAACAGAATTGTATACGTTGACCGTAGATTCCTCTGGTGTATTTGCCAAACCGCCGGCAAAACCGGACGAACCGGCTGACCAGTTCCCGGATATTGTACAATTGTAGATATCCAAATTGGTAGCGGTATAAACGGTTGACGTCCCCGAACTTGTATACGTAACCGAAGAATTGCAAATCCCGGCGCCGTATCTCGAATTGACGTTATTGACAATCAGGCTGTTGACCAGAGTCGCCGGTCCGAAATTGGCGATGCCGCATTCGGCGTTGCCGGAAATTACAGACGAAACGACGGTCAGCGTTCCCATGTTCTTAATCCCGCTGTTGGAGTTGTTGCAGACGTTTGAATTCAGAACCTCCAGAGCGTCCCAGTTCAAGATGCCGGTTTGCGAGTCCGCAACAGTGCAGCCGTCCAACGTCAGCTTTCCGGATTTGACGGTAATCGCCCCTGCCGGCGTTCCATATTGGGAGCCAGCTAAATAACGATAGCCGCCGTTGGTCAGCGTCAAGCCTTTGAGAGTAACCTCCGCAGACGAATCCGCTATGGTAAAAATTCCAAATTCGCCGTCGCCGACGATGGTAATGTTCAGCCCAGAGGCGTCAATCGTCAGGCTTTTCTGAATGCTAAACGAGTAGATGTCGTTGAGATACCCCGTCGATAAATCCGACGTCGGAAGGACAAGCGTTCCGCCCGCCAAAGACGGACTAAACGTAATCGTCCCGCCTGCGCTGACGGAATTGATAGCGCTCTTCAAAGCGGAAAAGGAAAGCTCGGAAACTTCAACTGAGTCGGAGGCAAGGAGAGAAGAAGGCGAGCCGGGGTGCGTTAGCCCCCGGTAAAAATCGGAGTCAGAAGTTGTATCTGAGGCAGTAGGCAGCAGGCAGCAGGCAGTAGTATTCTCTTGACTAATTGCTAATTGCTCATTGCTAATTGGCAATTGAATCGGCGCAACCGACAACAGAGCGCGTTCTTCCAAACTTTCAAATTGAAGCGTCCGGCGACGCTGAAAGTTGGCAGAGTTTCTGGAGAGCTTAACAAGTTTCGAATTGCGGGTATTCATATTATCTTTTTATATTATATGATATATTGGCTTTTAACAATATCGGAATATATTCTTTGAATATATTAATTGTACGTAAAATTCCCAAAATTGCAATATTAAAACAACGAAATCGCCAAAATAATTGCAAAAAGCCCTGCATCTGCAAGAAAACCCTACTCCCTACTCCCAATTCTCTCCCTCCCCCTCTGGTTGTAAAACCTCAAAATAAGTGTATAATAGGGCGAATTCAAAACGAAAGGTATTAATAAATTATGCAAGAAAAGAAATACGCAACCATGGACGGCAACGAAGCGTGCGCTTACGTTGCATACGCATTTACAGAAGTCGCGGCAATTTATCCCATTACGCCGTCGTCCCCAATGGCGGGCAAGACGGACGCCTGGTCTGCCAAGGGGCGAAAAAACCTTTTTGGTCAGACAGTTTCCCTTGTAGAGATGGAATCGGAAGCCGGGGCGATTGGCGCGATTCACGGTTCTCTGGAAACAGGCGCCTTGTCGACCAGTTTTACGTCGTCTCAGGGGCTTCTGCTGATGATTCCCGTCATGCACCGAATCGCCGGCGAACGTCTTCCAGGCGTACTTCACGTAGCGTCGAGAACGGTTGGAACGCACGCTCTGTCGATTTTCGGCGATCATTCAGACGTCATGAACTGCCGTCAGACCGGGTTTGCCATGCTTTCGACCGGGTCCGCTCAGGAGATTATGGACTTGGCGCCGGTCGCTCATCTGGCGGCAATTAAAGGACGAATTCCATTTATGCACTTCTTCGACGGGTTCCGAACGTCCCACGAAATGAGCAAGGTGGAACTGGTCGATTACTCGCAGTGGCTGCCGCTGATTGACGACGAAGCTCTGGACGCATTCCGAGCTCAGGCGCTCAATCCGGAACATCCGCGCTTGCGAGCGACGGTTCAAAATGGAGACGTCTATTTCCAGGTTCGCGAGGCAAACAACCCGTTCTACAACGCTTTGCCGGGAATTGTTGACTATTACATGGAAGCCCTTTCCAAAATCACCGGACGTCGATACCATCTGTTTGACTACTACGGCGCGCCAGACGCTGACCGCGTTGTTGTCGCCATGGGATCCGTTTCCGGCGCCGTTCGGGAAATAGTCGATTATCTTGCCGCCAAAGGCGAGAAAGTCGGTTTTGTACAAGTTCATCTGTTCAGACCGTTCAGCGCAGAACATTTTCTCAACGCACTGCCGAAAAGCGTCAAAAAGATTGCCGTTTTGGATCGCTGCAAAGAAATGGGAGCGACAGGCGAACCGCTATATCTTGATGTTTGCGCGGCGCTGAGATTAGGGAATAGGGAATGGGGAATAGGGAATAGTAATTCGCCTACGGCGAATTCGTCATCTACTCCCTACTCCCTACTCCCTACTCCCTACTCCCTTGTAGGCGGACGCTACGGTCTATCCAGCAAAGACGTCGATCCGGCTCAAATCAAGGCGGTTTTCGACAACCTCAAACTGGACGAACCGAAGGCGAATTTTACGATTGGAATTCAGGACGACGTAACCGGGCTATCGCTGCCGCTGGGCGACCCGATTTATCCGGACGACGAAAAACTCGTTTCCTGCAAGTTCTGGGGACTCGGTTCAGACGGCACAGTAGGGGCAAACAAGAGTTCCGTCGAAATTATCAACGCTCATACGTCCAAGTTCGCTCAGGCGTATTTCGAATACGATGCAAAGAAGTCGTACGGCGTTACAAAGTCGCATTTGCGTTTTGGCGACCAGCCGATTCGATCGTCGTACTACGTCAAATTCGCCGACTTTATTGGCTGTCACAACGAAACGTATCTCAAGCAGTACGACGTTGTCGGGGAACTCAAGGACGGCGGAACGCTTCTGCTTAATACGTCCTGGACGCCGGAAGAGCTTGATCGGGAAATTCCCGCTCATGTCAAACGGGTTTTAGCTCAAAAGAAGGCGAAACTCTACACGATTGACGGCGTATCCATTGCCGCCAAACTGGGTTTGGGAAACCATTACAATCTGGTTTTACAGTCCGCCTTCTTTACGCTGGCGAACATCATCCCTGCGCAGGAAGCCGCTCTCTATATGAAAGAGCTGGCAAAGAGAACCTATTTCGCCAAAGGCGAAGACGTTGTCAATAAAAACATCGCCGCCATCGATCAGGGAGCCGCCAACATTGTCGCTGTGCCGATTCCGGATTCCTGGCTGACTGCTCAAGACGAAGAAGAAACCGTAGACGAAACACGCCCAGCGGTTGTCCGCAATATTGCTGACCCGATTAACCGCCAAAAGGGAGACGATTTGCCCGTCAGCGCGTTCAAGGGATACGAAGACGGCGTTATCGACATGGGGCTGACAGCCTACGAAAAACGAGGTATCGCCGTTCAGGTTCCCGTTTGGGATTCGTCCAAGTGCCTTCAATGCAACCATTGCTCTTTGGTCTGTCCGCACGCGGTTATTCGCCCGTTCCTGCTCAACGAGGAAGAGGCAAACAACGCGCCGGAAGGATTTGAGACAATTCCCGTTAAAACAAAACCTGGGCTGAAGTACACGCTGCAAGTCAGCGGCGCGGACTGCACCGGCTGCGGCGCGTGCGTCAACGCGTGCTTAGCGAAAGACAAGGCTCTGTCCATGAAGCCGTACCATGAAATCGGACCGCGAACGGAGCAGTGGAACTACGCTCTCAACCTCTCCGAAAAGGGCGACGTCTTCAATCCGTGGACGGTCAAAGGCAGTCAGTTCCGCCAGCCGTTGGTAGAATTCTCCGCCGCCTGCGCCGGGTGCGGCGAGACGCCGTACGCCAAACTGTTGACTCAGCTATTCGGCGATCGCGTATACTGGGCGAACGCAACTGGCTGCTCTCAGGCGTGGGGCAGCCCTATGCCGGGAATTCCGTATACCGTCAACCGACGCGGACAAGGTCCCGCATGGAGCAACTCGCTGTTTGAAAACAACGCCGAGTTTTCGCTCGGCATGGCTCTGTCCGTCAAAAAGCAAAGAGAAATGCAGAAAATGAGAGCGGAAGAGCTTCTCACAATGGACGTTCCCGCTGAACTGAAATCTGCGATTCAATCGTGGCTGGACGCGTTTATGGACTTTGAACAGTCCAGAGTTACCGGCGATGCACTGGCAGAAAAATTAGCGAGTTACGAGTTAATGGAAGGCGGTAATGAAGCGACCAACGGGAGCGGAATTACGCATTCGCCGTCAGGCGAACTTCTTGCCTGCGAGAAAGCGCAAGCGCTGATTCAGAAACTTCTGAAAGGAAAAGATCACTTCGCTCGCAAAACGTTCTGGATGTTTGGCGGCGACGGCTGGGCGTACGACATCGGTTTTGGCGGGCTGGATCACGTTCTGGCAAGCGGCGAAAACCTCAACGTGCTGGTTGTCGATACGGAAGTCTATTCCAATACAGGCGGGCAGTCGAGCAAGGCAACGCCGATCGGAGCTGTCGCCCAATTCGCCAGCGCCGGAAAGGCAAGCCCCAAGAAAGACCTCGGCGCCATTTTCATGACCTACGGCAATATTTACGTCGCCCAGGTCGCCATGGGAGCAGACCCGAATCAGCTTATCAAGGCGATTAAAGAGGCGGAAGAGTACGAGGGGCCGTCGATTCTCGTTGCCTATACGCCCTGCCAGGCTCACGGAATCAAATGCGGTATGGGGAACACTCAGCTGGAAATGAAACGCGCGGTCGAAGCCGGGTACTGGCGATTGTATCGATACAACCCGACAAAGGAGAAACCGTTTACTCTGGACTCCAAAGCCCCGTCAATGCCGTTTAACGAATTCCTCGACGGGGAAACCAGATACGCGTCGCTCAAACGCACGTTCCCGGACAACGCTCAGACCTACTTCACGCAAGCCGCAGCTGACGCTCAAGAGAATTACCAGCGATATAAGAAGATGGAAGAGAATCAGTAGGACAACCGAAGGTCGTCCTGGGGAGCAGAAAATCGAAAATAGGGAATAGGGGATAGAGGATTTTATCTAACGTCTATTCCCTACTCCCTACTCCCTCTACTTGCTTGCTTTCTTTTTAGCAACGGTTTTCTTGGCGGTCGACTTCTTTGCGACGGTCTTTTTAGCGACTGCTTTTTTTGTTACGGTTTTCTTTACAACAGCTTTCTTTGCTGTCGTTTTCTTCGCGACGGTCTTTTTAACGGTTGCTTTTTTATCTTCCTCGGCTTTTACGACCGCCTTTTTCACCGCTTTCTTCCTCGTCTTTTTGATCGGGGCAGAATCGTCGGGATTCTCTTTCGCCGCACGCGAACCGAGTCCTTTTTTCGCGACGACTTTTTCGACCTCGTTTGCAGCGACAATCCAGCCGCGGCAGTTGGGCGACCCGCACTGACATTCAATCGCGTCCGTATACGGCCAGGCGTAGTCCAACGTCAGCTGTTCCCCGCGCTTTATGTCGTTTAGAGCGTAAATCCAGAGTTCATGAAAGACCTTGCCGGAATTCTGGTCCGCCACGACCAGCTCAACCAGCTCGCAGTTCGGCTCGCAGGAATGGTTGACGAACCGATACGGCTCTTCCGGCTCCAGCGCACCATCGTTAAACGTCATCGCGTACTCGGAATCGTACTTTTTATCGGGGTGGAATTCGCCCTCGATTTTACCGATCGGCATACCGCCTTTGATCTTTTTGGACGCAAAAACGCCTCTGCCATACGGGGTGTCGCCGAGTTTAATCGCATCCAGTTCCAGGTTTTCAATTTCCAGCGGATAAACGCATTCAGCCATATTTCTCTATGTGCAAACGCTAAAAAGTGTTATTATTGAGTTAGGAGTTAGGAGTGAAGAGTTAGGAGTTGACGCGAAGCGTTCCTCTAGAACCGCGTAGCGGTTCAATATCTGTAGCCGTGGGTTTTAACCCACGGAGTGAGGAGTTGACGCGAAGCGTTCCTCGCCACTCGCAACTATATATATTATGCCGTACAAAAGATTTCTGTCAACTAGGGGGAGTTCGGAACGCAAGCTATACCAACTATATACGTCCCATTTCTCCCCTTTGAATAACGCTTTGCGACAATTGCTAATTGCTCATTGCTAATTGTTAATTAGCTTTAAATTTTGCCCGCCAACGGCGTTGCGCACCTGTCCGTTGACAAGAACCTGGAACGGTTTGCCGGTCATCCAGCTGGGAACGTCAAACTTGACTTCGTTCTCACTGACAAACGACATTGCAAACGGGCTGGCGACGCGGTATTTCTCGTTGGCAATCGCCGTCAGATTTTCCTGGACTCCGTCGAGTTTCCATTGAATATACCTCAGCGCGGACGGGTTGATGTTCCATTGGAAACGTTGTTCCACCCGAGGGT
>CACXSS010000082.1 GCA_902770245.1 uncultured Planctomycetota bacterium
CTGGTCGACGTCCAAGGAATTCTCCAGCGCCTGTTTGGGCGAACGTCCCAAGACGTCTTCCATATTGACCAGGAATATCAAGATATTGGCGCTGCGAAGGTAGTCAAAGATATACTTTTGATGTAGTGTTAACGCGCTGTAGTCAAACTGTTCCTGACTAAAAATAGTGTGAACGTCCTGTCCGGCGCAGTCTGCAAAACGAACGGTTGCGGAATTTTCTTTGGTTGTCAGTTCCCATTCCAGATGAATCAGTTCTCCCGCAGGCGTGGACGGCGGCCATTTGCCGGAATTGAGCGTCTGCCAGTTTTCCTGAACGTAACGGAGCGTTTGACGTCTGTTGTTGCCCATCGGAGCCAAAAAGATTCCCTGATCCGCCATCTGGGACATCTTCATCGCCAGGGTCGAGATCAAGACCGTCTTTCCCGCGCCGGTCATGCCAACAATAGCAATCTTGATTTGTGAAGTTTCCATTGTCAGTAAAGGGATTGTATTGTTATTGGATTTGTCTGTTATTGTAACGTTACTGCGAATCTTTATTTCTCTTTCGTTTCAGGAGTTTATCAACCCAGATAATAACTGGTAAAGCAAGCGAACCGATATTTACAGTAAAAATTGATTCTAAGGTTGTCATACCGCAGCATAGTAACATACTGAAAAAAATGGCCATTAAGAATACCAGGAAAAGCACAATAATAAACGAATTATTGAACAGAGGTTCATAATCATGGGAATTATTAAGAACATTTGAATACCGGCAGCTTTTCCAGATATGATATTCCCCCACAGAAGACATAAAATATACATAAGCTATTGCTCCCGCAGGTATAATACACAGATAATAAGCCATCTGAGGAATAATCATCAATATGCTAAAAACAGCGTAGAAAAGAAAACCGGATATTATGGCAAAACTGACATACATTACGGTTTTTAGACGTTTTTCGATTTGCTTGTATTTATTGTTGTCAGTTTCGTTTTGCAGCTTTTTTAAGCAGGACTTTTCAAAAAAAGATCGTGTAACAGCAGTGCAATAATACGCCAACAAAAAACCAAATAAACTGATCATGAAGCTGGCAAAAACTTCCATCTCAGGATCAACTGCGCCGGATTTGGCGTCAAGATATGATGCAACATGAAAAAATACAAATACGCTAAACAGAAATATCCCTAATAAGATTGAGCAACCGAGTCCCAAAGAATTCTGCTTTTGGGGACTGGTTTCAACGTTTACATTATTGGTGAAAGCGGGTTCAACCTTTGCATCTTTTGGGAAAATCAATGCTGAACCTTCAAACGGACCAACGGGTATAGCCGACTCTGCCAGCGAGTCGTCGTCAATTGAGTATGTGTCAATAGACGAAAAGCTTGTATCATTCGTTTTGTCTATAGACGGCGTATCAACAGACGATGTCTTAAGGGACGACAAATCCGCCTGCGCCATGATTGGCGCGAGTTCGTCAACGGCGCCGCCAATCCAGGAGATGAGTTTTTTCAGATTGAACGACGAGAAATTCTCAACGGGAACCTGTTTTGCCGTTCCGTTGTCGATAATGGTTCTTGTTGTCTCGACAGCCGCGACGGGAATAACGGCAAAGTTGGGATTTTGGATATATCGCCCGTGCAATTGTGGAAAGTTTGCCCGAAGGTATTCCAGCAGATTGTTGTCGTATTTAGCTTTGAGTTCGTCGCGGTACTTGTCGAACTGACTTAAAACGAGCGCGGTCTTTCGAGGAAAATCTGCTTTCTGATTGAGAACGTAAAACATCTGGTCGACGTCCAAGGAATTCTCCAGCGCCTGTTTGGGCGAACGTCCCAAGACGTCTTCCATATTGACCAGGTGAAAATAGCGTGAATGTCCTGTCCGGCGCAGTCTGCAAAGCGAACGGTTGCGGAATTTTCTTTTGTCGTCAGTTCCCATTCCAGATGAATCAGTTCTCCTGCTGGCGTGGACGGCGGCCATTTGCCGGAATTGAGCGTCTGCCAGTTTTCCTGAACGTAACGGAGCGTTTGACGTCTGTTCTCGCCCATCGGAGCCAAAAAGATTCCCTGATCCGCCATCTGGGACATCTTCATCGCCAGCGTCGAGATTAAGACCGTCTTTCCTGCGCCGGTCATGCCAACAATAGCAATCTTGATTGGTGAACTATCCACTGTCAGTAAAGGGAATTGGGGGAACGTTGTTTGTTATTGGTCTGAGTCGTCGTCCGTTGGCGCCGATATGGGCGCCGCCTGAATTACCGGCTCGTGATTTATCGTTTGATTACTCTGCGGCTGCTTTTGAATGTATTGCCGAAGCGTGGTAAAAAACTTTTGGCAAGTCGTGGAATGAGATATCGTAAACGCCATCGCGATCATAAGAACCAGCAAAAACAGCCCTTGAAATAGGGCTCTGTATAAAAGCAGCTTTTTGTATTCCGCCTCGTCGGCAGCGTCGTTTTCAGACTCCTGTTCTTCCTGAACCGCAGTTTTGGGAATAAACGTTACACCGCTGGCAAGAGGCGTTCCGGAGAACGTTTCCATATAAGCAGAAGATTGTAAAACCTGTAACGATTGCAAACCCTCTTCAGTCAAAAGAGGAAACAGCTTTCCAACGACCTGAGTTTCTTCCGGATTTTTGAACGACCAGTTTTCGATATCGGGATTGGCTTTGTAAATGTCGAATTGCGGGTCGTCCTGCTGAACCGGATTGGAATAGTTCTCAACGAGCTTTTGCGGAGCGGGAACCGGGCATTGGGTCAGAGCTTCTTTCTGAACGTTTTGAAAAACGAGACAGAAAAGCAGGTCGTACAGATTTTGTCCCGGCGCTTCTTCCGTTTTAACCCACGCCGTTGCCAGAACGCAGCGGTCAGGGCGTCCCTGCGGGTCGTTCCCCCCGTTAAAGAAACGATAGACGACGCACCATTGATCTTCAAAGTTGATAATTCCCCCCACGACGTCAGGCGTTTCAAGCCGATTGGGGTGTTTGGGCCTCATCTGGAACGCGCCGGATTTGGACGCAATCGCATCGCGCATCTGCTGGGTAATCTCTTCCGGAAACCAGGTCCAGTACTGAGCGTTGTTGTCGTAAGACTGATCGTAAAGGGCGTAGTATACTTTCATGATGGCATTGCTGGCAATTGCGTTCAGCTCAAAGGCGTTACAGGGGGAATGAAAATGACGGCATTATTTATCCTTTTTCTGTTTGTTTTGGGAATACCAATGATACATTAGAAGTACAAAAAATCCAAAAGCAAAACAATATAATAAACCGCTTAATGATTCGCCTGACTGGTCAGGCTTTTCTGTTAGTCCTAATCCAAAGAAACAAAAACACATCAAAACAAGGAACGTTCCCCACAATACCGACGCGCAGCCTGAAACTGCGGTCATGCAGCCGGAGGTGTATTTTTCTTTAACAACCGTAATGGGATGTGGTTTGTCGTTGGGCTTAAAACAACTCCTTTCAACTGGATTGGCAATCTCTGGCTGTTTACGAATTTTCGGTTCCAGTTCGTCAACGGCGGCGGCAATCCAGCGGATAAGCGTTTCGAGGTTGTACGATGTAAATTCCGGTGCGGGAACTTTTTTAACGGTTCCGTTTTCCACAACCGTTTGCGTCTGCTCGACGGCGGCGACGGGAATGATTTCAAAACTCTTGTTGCGGACGTACTGACCGTGCAGCTGAGGCAGATTGACGCGCAGATATTCCAGAACGTCTCCTCCGTATTTTTGATCGACTTCCGGTTTGTATTTGTCGTACTGACTTAAAACCACAGCGCATTTTCGGGGAATGTTTGTCGGCTGGTTGAGAACGTAAATCATCTGGTCAATATTGAGGACGTTTTTCAGCGACTGCTTGTCCGACTGCCCGAGAATGTCTTCCATGTTGACCAAAAACAGGAGAATATTCGAGCGGTTGAGATACTGAAAGATGTCATGCAGGTCTTTTGGCAGCGTTAAACTCGAAAACGTATTTTGATCAAAAATCGTTTTGACGTCCTGCCCGGCGCAGTCTGCGAAACGAACGGCGGCAACGTTGTGTTCCGTCGACAACTCCCAATGAAGCTGGACGATTTCTCCCGCCGGCGTGGACGGAGGCCATTCTCCACGATTGAGCGCTTTCCAGTTTTGCTGAATGTATTGCAGGGTTTGAAGCCGGTTGTCGCCGATAGGAGAAAGGAAAACGCCGCGGTCTGCCATCTGTGACATTTTCATCGCCAGCGTCGATACGAGAACGGTTTTGCCGGATCCCGCCATGCCGACGATGGCAATTTGAACCTGCTTTGGGGGCGTCTGTTTCAGAGGGGAAAATATTGAACTCATAATATTACGGATTTAACGCTTTGGTAATGTCTTCTAAATGATTCTTTTGGGCGAAATCCATCCACGAAAACCATAAATAGGAAACGTAAACGAGTTTTTTGCCGCCCAGCGCGCTGCGATTGTCGTTTATCCAGGCGCCTGCGTTTTGGGCGATTTCCATCAAGCTGGAATACGCCTTTTGCCCTTTCATCTTGCCGTTGGCAATGGCGGCATAAACCAATCTTTCGCCTTTTTGTTTTCGTGAATTTTAACAGAATCCTGGAACAGTTCAACGAGCTTCAACGCAGCCTGTTCCAATATTTTATCGGAGACGTCAGCGCTGTCGGAATACAGAGCTGACAACGGTCGAGGAACCGCTCCCTTAACGGCGGGCAGTTCAATGCAGCCTTCGAGCGTGTAAAATGGCGTCTGCGATTTCTTCCCCAGTTTCGCGGCGGTCTTGCTGACTTTGTTTTCCAGATACGTTGCCCATTGATTGACGGTGCCCAGCCGCTGTTCCATCGCTTCGAGCAGATGCGCTGTAAAAATGCCGTGCTTTTTGTCGTCCCATTCGTAGGCGATTTCGCCCGGTCGGCAGGAATTGAGAATCGCAGTTTTGCGTTCAAAAACCGGACCGGATTGGGGCTTGGCGTACTTTTTGTTCAAGACAATGTTGCGCCCCAGGTTTTGGCACGTCTCGATTTCGTCTTCCGGCATGTACGCTGCGGCGCCTCTGCCGGAAAGGTTCTGACAGCAATCGAGAATGAAGCAGGAGTTGTGAATCGGCAGCTCGGCAACGCGTCGGGTAACTTCTCCCAGCGGCATGCCCGACTCTGAAAGGTTGTTTTCCAGCGTCGTCATGGGGCATAGATAGCGGACGTCGCTGTCCCAAATGCCGTGTCCCCAAAAACCGAAAATGAACAAATCGAGCGGTTCTGGAAACATATCCGGACGCAGCTGGTTGAGAATCAGTTCCGGCGTGGCGGGCGACAACATCCCAGTCTGCTGGCAGGTCATGAGCGTGATTTCGTCTTCCGAAAAGCCGTAGTAAGCCTTCAGAGCGGCGCTGACCGCTTCCGCGTCCTGCCGGGCAAAGCGGAGGTTGTGGAGCGAACCCGTTCCCGAATAATTGTTAATGCCAATTAATAATGCTTGTTTTTTCATCGCTTTATTATGTGGGCTGACGTAAAATTATATTCTTTCATCTTCCATTATAGCCTTGATAATTGCGCTTGTCAACGACGTCCAAACGGTTGTTCATTATATTAATACGTTTTTTTTGATGAAAAGTAACCGGGTATTGGAAAAAAAACGAAAAACGGTAGAATACTAGGCGGCGAGAAAGAACTATTCCCTACTCCCTATTCCCCATTCCCTACAATGCCCCGTTCAATTCAATCCCTGCAGAAAGCTCTCCTTGCGTGGTACGACGCCAACGCGCGTTCGCTGCCGTGGAAGGAGAACGTAACTCCGTATCGGGTTTGGATTAGCGAGGTTATGCTGCAGCAAACGCAAGTCGGGACGGTTTTGGACGCGTATTTTGAACGGTTCATGAATCGATTCCCGGACGTTGCCGCGTTGGCGGCGGCAGAGGAACAGGAAGTCCTCAAGTACTGGGAGGGCTTAGGATACTATTCCCGCGCTCGAAACCTGCATAAAGCCGCCAAGGCGATTGTTGAACGGTTCGACGGCGCTTTTCCCCGCGACGTCAAAGAGATTGAATCCCTGCCGGGGATTGGTCGATACACAGCCGGGGCAATTGCGTCGATGGCGTTTAACGATCCGGTCCCGATTTTGGAGGCGAACACGATTCGCATTCACGCCCGACTGACTGATTTGGAAAGCCCGATTGACGAGAAATTCGCTCAGGAACTGCTCTGGGCGGAAGCCCGCCGTTGGGTGGAAACGTCCAAGCGCGGCGGCATTACCCCCGGGCGAGTCAATCAGGCGCTCATGCAGTTCGGTCAGCAGGTTTGTAAAAAACGACCGCTGTGCGAGAACTGCCCGCTGACGGACGCCTGTCTGGCGCGAAAGTCCGGGCGGGAGAATTTGATTCCTGTCGCCAAGCCGAAGCCGGAGACGATTTACTGGCGTCACGCCGCCGTTGTCGTTTATAACCGCAAGGGGGAGATTTACCTCCGTCAGCGGCAGGAGAAAGAACATTGGGCGGGATTGTGGGACTTTCCCCGAGTCGACGCCGACGAGTCCGATTCCCCCGCAGTTCTGGAATCCCGCATTCGTCAGACGTTTGGTCTGACCGCAAAGCTGGAATCCGAGCCGTTTATGAGTTTCCGTCATCAGGTAACCAACCACAAAATCGAGCTGGTCTGCTATAAGGCGCAGCAAGTCAAATCGACCCAAAGCGTCGACGTCAAGTTTGCCTGGGCTGCTCCGGCGGAGTTGTCCGAATACCCGCTCAGTTCCCCCGGCAGACGAATTGCAAACAAACTGATTTCATAATCCATAAACCTTGTAACACTCAATTTGCCATGAAACGAATCCTTTTATTCCTTGTTTTGTTGTGTATTCCCGCTTTTGCGTCAGCAGAGCGCATTGTTGTCGTTGGAGACAGCATTACGGGTCATTCCATGAACCTGCCGTGCGGCTATACGCACCGGGTTCGTCTCGCGCTGCAGGAAGCGGGCGTTACAGACGTCGAATTTGTCCCCCTTGGCGGGAGCGGTCAGACGGTTTCTTCCTGGCGCGGGATTGTTGACAACTCTTATAAAAACCGTCAGCGGCTGGACATTCCCGGGATTTTCGTCAAAGACGAGTTTGACAAAGGCGCTGACACGATTCTGATTTTCCTCGGCATGAACGACGCCCATTGTCCGTCGATTTCCAACGCGGATAACTGTTACGACGTCTGGAAAGAGGAGTTTCAGGATTTGATTAACAAAGTCAAGGCGCGCTGTCCGTATAAGAAGCTCATTCTCTCTGCGCCGACCATGCTGACGGAATCGCCGTACGACTTCAAAAATCTGCAAATGGATAAAATGGAATCCGTCGTTCGTCAGCTGGCAAAAGAGAACGGCGCGACTGTCTGCGAGATTCGCCGCGACTTCAAAGCCGCCGTCGAAAACGCCCGAAAGCAGGACGTAGAATACCGCGTTATTCGAGACTACGTTCACCCGCGGGAACTGGGGCATGACGTTATGACCGTTGCCATTCTCCGCGCTATTGGTCAGGACAAGGCGGCTGACATGTATCTGGAAAAGTACTGCAGCGAATACCAGAAGGATTTCCAAAAGCCCGGCATGAGCTTGTATGTTGTTTCGCCCGCTCCGATTGGCAAGGCGATTGTTCGCGGCAACCTTCGCGGCGCTGATAAATCTCAACTTGCCGTTGACGCCCCGGAAGGGTACAAGGTCGATAAAATTGAACTCGGCGACGGCGAAGAGTTCACAATTTATCTTTCCGGCTCCTCTGAAGAACTCACAACGTATGTAACAGTCAAGGCGGGAAACATTGTCAGAAAAGTCAAACTCAACGCCCCGTATCGGCTGGCGATGGGGTTCTACGTTCCCCCGTTTGGAAATGAAACCCAGTTCAACAAGGACGCTGCTGTTACACAAATCGACAAGGACGTTCTGGACGGTAAAAACCCGCTGGAATCGACCGTTGACGGCAAGCCGGTGGAATGGTTCAGCTTCTTCCCGTCCGTAGACTATACCGGCGGCGACGACCCCAACAACATCGATTTTTACGCCGTTGACAACTGTTACGGTTTTGAAGGCGCTTATTTCGTCCGCGAGGTTTACAGTCCGGAAGAACAAAAAGTCCGCGTCGATTTCGCCGCCAATTCCTACAGCACCAACGAGATGGTAACGCTGTACTGCAACCAGGATCGTGTTTACGAACATTTCTTCTCCCGCGGCGGAAAGACAACCGACTCAACCGAGATTACCCTCAAAAAAGGCTGGAACCGTATTGTCGGCAGAACGACCCATACGACCTGGCAATGGGTCATTTCCGTCAGCTTTAACGGAAACGGATTGAAGTACAGGTAGGCAATAGGCAGTAGTGTTCGCCTTCGGCGAATTACTTTTAAATCTACTCCCTACTCCCTCCTCGCAACTCGCAACTCGTAACTCGCAACTAAAATATGAAAATCGTCATGATGGGCTGCGGCCCCTTTGCCGTACCGGTTTTTCGCGCTTTGGCGCAAAGTCAAAAGCACGAAGTCGTTTTGCTTGTCAGCCAGCCGCCGCGTGAGATTAAAGGACGCGTTCAGCCGGAATCCCCGATGGTTATGACAGCCAAGGAGCTGGGCGTTCCCGTCTGGACGCCTGACCGGATTAACAACCACGTCGAAGAACTTCGCGCCTATAATCCCGATATTTTGGTCGTTTGCGACTTCGGACAGATTCTTTCTCCCGACGTTCTCGCCAGCGCGAAGTTTGGCGGGCTGAACCTGCACGGGTCGCTGCTGCCGAAGTACCGCGGCGCAGCGCCGATTAACTGGGCGATTCTCAAAGGCGAAACCAAACTGGGCGTTACGGTGATTCATCTAACGCCTCAGTTGGACGCTGGACCGGTGGTCTGTCAGGCGTCAATGGACGTTGGCGCTGACCAGACCGCTCAAGACGTCGAACCGCTTCTGGCGCAGCTGGGCGCGCCGCTGGTCGAAAAAGTTATAGACGCTCTGGAAAACGGGACGTGCTGTTGTCAAACGCAATTGGAAGGCGAAGCGACTCGCGCCCCGAAGCTGAAAAAATGTGACGGTAAAATCGACTGGACGAAGTCCGCCGTGGAAATTCGAGACTTGTATCGCGCTTTGGAACCGTGGCCGCAGACGCACTTCTTCTGGAATCGCAAGCCGGGAGTCGAGCCGGTTAATCCGAACAATCTGCTTCGACTCATTCCCCGCTCCATTCCAGAGGTTCTAGACCGCGCTGTTGCCGTCGCCGTTGCCGATCCCGGCACGGTTTTGGAAGCTACTGACCTTCTTGTCGTCCAGACCGGAGTAGGGCAGGTCGCCTTTACCTGTATTCAGCCGGCAGGAAAAAAGTGTATGGATATCCCCTCCTTCTGTCGCGGGTACGGACTCAAACCGCTGGACAGATTTGAATAGAGAAAAGAACGTTTAGAATTTCTATGTGTTGGATTTCAATTCTGAATATGTAAAGAAACAAAAAAAGGGAGAGCGGTTAAACTCTCCCTGACTTGTTTTATGCGTTTTCGATTCTATTAGTATCGGGACTTGAACAGCATGCTGACGGATTCGTTGTAGTGAATTCGTCTGACGGCTTCTGCCAGCATGGCGGAGACGTCAACGACGACGGTGTTGTTGGGTCGCTGATCTTCCGGAATGTAAATAGTATTTGTAACAGCCAATCCATCAATGGGCGCGTTGTTGAGCTTGTTGAGCGCGTCGCCGCAGAAAACGCCGTGAGTGGCGCACAGATAAATCTTTTCCGCGCCGGCTTCCTTGACCATCTTCGCCGCGCCGGTAATTGACCCGGCGGTGGAAATCATGTCGTCAAAGAGAATAACGGTTTTCCCTTCAACCGATGGACCGATGAGGTTTGCCTGACGGGTTTCCGTCGCGCTGGTTCGGCGTTTGTCAACCACGGCAAGCGGGCAGTTGAGGTTGTCGGCGTGCGCCTGAGCGCGCTTGATGCTGCCTTCGTCCGGGCTGACGACCATGAGCTTGTCCTGCGGCAGATTCATCTTCATAATGAATTCGTCCAGAACCGGCGTTGCGTGCAGATGATCGACGGGGATGTCAAAAAAGCCCTGAATCTGAGCGGCGTGCAGGTCAATGGACAGAACGCGGTCAACGCCCGCCTTGGTAAGCAGGTTGGCAACCAGCTTGGCGGTAATCGGAACGCGACCTTCGTCTTTGCGATCTTGTCGAGCGTATCCGTAATACGGGATAACGGCGGTAATGCGAGAGGCGCTGGCGCGGCGGAACGAGTCGATCATGATCAACAGTTCCATCAACGCTTCGTTGACGTCTCGACCGGTGGACTGAACGATGAAAATGTCGCGTCCGCGAACGTCTTCTTCAATTTTGCAAAAAATTTCGCCGTCTGGGAAGTTGCCAATCGAGATTTTACCCAACTTGACGCCCAGGTAATCACACATCCGCGTTGCAAGGTCCGGATTCGACCGACCGCTAAAAATTTTCATTTCAGGTATGAGGTTGTAGGTATACATAATTCAAGTCAATTAGTAACTAGCAATTAGTAATTAGCAATTGACGCTTCGCGATTATCGATGACTTTGTGAAACGCTTGCGGCGCCTTGCCATTGCTAACGTGACCCTAGCGGAAATACTAGCGACCATCGGGAGCGATTATTGGCAAGCGCGCGGGTGCGAAGCCGCACGGGCAGAAGGACTAGGTTTTGCTTCCGAAAAAGCTTATTTCGGCGCTACCAACATCCAATCAGGAACCGACCTTGTCGGCGCGGATTGGGAGCGGCGCCTCGCCGCCTCGCAACTCACAACTCGCAACTCGCAACTTTCGTCTATTGTACATCAAAGAATAATATTGACAAGGAGCGGAAGGAAAAATTTTTTGCCGACAGAGATACAATATAAACAGTTTAGCGAAAATATTCGTTCAGAAGCGTCCATTTCCCCGTTATTTAGAACATTTCAAGGAGCTATAATGACAAATCCAACAACTATTTATAACGATAAAACCGACGATGTGCTGGTTCAGCCGTCGGCGTTTCGCCTGCCGAAGCCAACAATTTCCCTAATTGCCGCTGCTGCAACGATTTGCGTTTTGGGAATCGTGGCAATTATTTCGCCGTTTTTCTTCAGTGAAATCATCAACGTCGTGCTGGGCTGCGTGATGATCGGAACGGGATTGACGTTTGCGTTTCATATTTTCGCCTGGAAAAAAGTCAGCCAGCGCATTCTGGTAGGGCTGCTGTCGCTTTTGGCGATTATTTCCGGGGCAATTATGCTTTTGCACCCGCTGCTGGGTCTTTACGCTCTTTCCCTGACGCTGGGCGTTTACTTCCTTGTTGAAGGGGGATTGAAAATCTTCGGCTTTGGACGTCTTAGCGGCGTTTCCTACGGGATGTCCCTTTTCAGCGGAATTATGTCAATCATTTTGGGCGTTTTAATCCTCTGGATTATCCCGATGGACTCAACCTGGATCGTCGGGCTGCTGTTTGGAATCGACCTGTTTGTCGGCGGAGTAACGCTTCTTTCGATATTCATCGCAATAAGGAGAATTCACAAACGGGCGCAAAATGAGGCAGTAGGCAATAGGCAGTAGGCAGTAGGGGATACCGCTTTGCGTAACTCCTCACTCCTCACCCCTCACTCCTAACTCCCTTCCCCTCCCCCCCTTTTCCTGCGTTCAGTTAGTATTATACTTTATAATATATGAGCGCAGAGGAAGTACTACTGTCGAGAGCAAAAGAACTCGGGGCGGTTTCCGCAGGAATTATTGAAGCGCGTCGTCCGAACGGCTTGGACAGATTTTATCGCTGGCTGGACGACGGCTGCAATGCCGACATGACATACCTGTCCGCCCGGCGCGAAGCGTACGCAGACGCCAACGCGGTTCTGCCCGGCGTCCGGTCGATGGTTGTACTGGCGATGCCGCAGGAGATGGAATCGCTTGCAAAGAGCGCTTTCCCTAGTCTGGAAGACGAAACGGGCGAAGCGTCAGGCGCGGTTCGAGGTCGAATTGCGTTCTACGCCGTCAGCGAAGATTACCACAGCCGAATCCGCCGAACGCTCAAGCAGCTTGCTCAGACTCATCGAGAACTGTTTCCCAACGGCAAATGCCGGGGCGTTGTCGATACCGCTCCGATTTTGGAAAAGGACGCGGCTCTAACAGCCGGGCTGGGATACATCGGCAAAAACACGCTCTTGCAGTGCGGCGACTGGGGAAGCCGAGTCAACCTGGCGATTTTGCTGTCAACAGAAGTCCTCAAGCCTACGCCCGGTCAAGGCGGTCGGTTCACGTCCTGCGGCGAGTGCCGGAAGTGCATCGATGCCTGCCCGACAGGAGCTCTGTCAGAATCCGGCTTGGACGCTCGCCGCTGTTTGAGCTATTGGCTGATCGAACATCGTGGACCAATTCCAGACGACATCGCCAGCCGCGTTGGGAATCGGGTATTCGGCTGCGACGTTTGCCAGGACGTTTGTCCGCACAATCGACCGGTTAAGCCCGTATATATAAATATCAAAGATATTCCAGAAATGACGGAAGACGAGTTCCAAACCCGCTTTGGAAATACGCCTGTTTCTCGCTGCGGACTGGAAGGGCTAAAGCGAAACGCCGAGATTATACTAAAAGGCGTCCAAAAACGATTATAACATAATTCAGAGAATATAAAATGAAGTTATCCGATTTTTTAAAACATCACGGAATTATCTCCAATCCGTTTGCGGAAGAGGATGCTCAATCCGACATCGTTTTTCAGAACGGCTGTGTAGAAACGGCGCGTCACCCTGCATGGGACAAAATATTCGGCGATCCGTCTTTACCGTCAACGTCGATTGTATTTGGCGAAAAGGGTTCTGGGAAAACCGCTCTTAAAATCCAGATGAATCGCCAAATCAGTAAATACAATCAAGACAACCCTGATAAACGGAATTTTGTAATTCAGTACGATGATTTCAATCCGTTTCTGGACGCGTTTCAGGAACGCTTTTCCAAGTTTTGGCGAAAGCCGGCAACGCTTCTTCGAGCCTGGAAATTGTGGGATCATATAGACGCCATTTTAACGCTGGGCGTAACAAAATTGACGGATCAGGCGCTTCAGGTTCGCAACGCCAACGGAAACGTTGACCCGGAACTGAATCTCAAAGCGCTGGACGACAATCAAAAGCGCGACTTTCTGCTCTTGGCTGCTTTGTATGACCAGTCCCCGTCAGGCGGTCAGTATGGTCGCTGGACAAAGCTTCGCAAAAAACTGGGCGTTTACAATCTGGCGGCGTGGAAATGGTTCTCCGTTGCGGCTGCATGGCTTTTGCTCTTTTTACTCTGTGCCATTGGATTGTGGCACATGGAGGTTCTTAAGAGCAGTCATCTGTTGAGCGTTTATTTCTGGCTGGCTCTGTTTATCGGATTTGTTCCGTGGATATGGCGGTTTGTAACGCTGCATTGGGAAGCGCGCAAGCTCTGGAAAAACCTTCGCGTTCGCAATTTCGACAAAGCGCCCATGCGGCAAATACTGCTTGACACGCCATCGTCACAGTTGACCGGTCAGCCGCTGCCAACCCGCGCGCAGTCTGACGACCGTTACGCGTTGCTGGAAAAGTTCTCAAATCTGACCAAGGTTTTGGGATACAAGTCGATAGTTGTCCTTGTCGACCGCGTTGACGAGCCGTATATGATTACCGGCTCCGCTCCGCTAATGCGCGATTTCATCTGGCCGATTCTGGATAACAAACTGCTCAAATATCCGGACGTTGCTTTCAAACTGCTCCTGCCGGCGGAACTGTACGACTTCGCCAAAAAAGAAGGTTCTGAGTTTAACGAACGAAGCCGATTGGATAAGCAAAACCTCATTCCATCTTTGACGTGGACGGGGCAGTCGCTTTACGACCTGGTCAACGCCCGACTGGCTGCCTGTACCGACAAAACGATGGTTGAAGTCCCCGAAACGCTGGATAAGTGGTTTGACGACAACATGACCTTTGACCATCTGACAAGCTCGCTGGAAAGAATTCGAACGCCCCGCCGCGTTTTCAAGTTCCTGTACGAGCTGATGTGCGAACACGCGCAGTCGTTTACCGACCAGAATCCCCAATGGAGAATTGCAACAAACGAATTCGATGGAACGCTGAAACATTTTTTGAAAGATTAGCGGCGAACGTCTATTCCCTACTCCCTATTCCCTACTCCCCATTCCCTATTCCCTAAACACCCATGACCGAACCCTACGACCTGTCGCTGTTTACCGCTCGGCGAAGCTGCCGAAATTTCAAGCCGGAACCGATTCCGGAAGACGTATTGAACAAGATTCTCAAAGCCGGGACGTTTGCCGCCACCGGACGCGGTTTTCAATCGCCGATTATGATTGTTGTTACAAACAAGGAACTCCGGGATAAACTGTCTAAAATCAACGGCGAGATTCTCGGAACGACCAACGACCCGTTCTACGGCGCGCCGACGGTCGTTATTGTTCTGGCTGACAAGAGCAAACCAACGTATCTTTACGACGGATCCCTTGTCATCGGCAACCTCATGCTGGCGGCAACCGCCTGCGGCGTGGCGTCCTGCTGGATTCATCGCGCCAAAGAGGAATTTGAACGTCCGGAAGGAAAAGAGATTCTTCAGCAACTGGGCATTACCGGCGATTACGAGGGCATCGGGCATTGCGTTTTGGGATACCCCGCCGCGCCTCTGCCTGCTCCCGCGCCGAGAAAAGAAAACTACGTGTATAGAATTGAGTAAATTGAACCGCTAACGCAGTTCTAGCGGACTTCGTCCGCCTTGAAAAAACTTTCGGTCGCCAGCAAGCTGGCTCCCTATTTGGGAAGTTTTTTCAAGTTAAATTTATAAGGGGAAAACCTTTTTTGAAAAAAAGGTTCTTCCCCTCAAACTCCCTTTTCCAAAAAACTTTAACAAGGGGAGAAAAAACGGCAGGAACGACAATTAACTAATCGGTGCGAATCCGTCTAATCCGTAAAATCCGTGAACGGACTGACCTGTCCATAGACTACGAACGCCGCATAACAACTCGCAACTATGTCCGAATTAGAACAAACCAGCCAAACTGAGCAGACTCCAGAACAGCTCGAAGAAGCGCGGCAGTACGATCGCGCGCAGCTCAAATTGACGCTCATCGACAAAGCGGTAGACTTCCTCTTTTTAGGCGTGATGGCGTTTGTATTCGCCAAACCGCTGGGAGATTGGATCGCCAGTTTTTCGTGGGCTCAGTCCACGTTCATTCAGGCTGTTACAATCGTCGCGATTGTTTTCGCGCTGCACGTGATTGTGTCACTGCCGATTTCGTTCTACGGCGGGTTTGTCCTGGAACACAAATTCAACCTCAGTCGGCTGACATTCGGCGCGTGGCTGTGGAAAAAAGTCAAGCTGTGGATTCTTACCGGCTTGATGGAATGCGCCCTGATGACCGGTCTGTTCCTGCTGATTGTTTATACCGGCGTTTGGTGGATTCCGCTGTCTATTTTAGTATTTTTCGTCTTGAACTTTGTACTCGGCATGCTGCTGCCGGTACTCATTTTGCCGCTGTTTTATAAGATTGACCGCGTTGACAATGAAGCCCTTCTTGCCGGTCTGAAACGACTGACCGAGCCGACGACGCTTACTCTGGAAGGCGTTTATAAGATGAACATGTCGAACGAAACGGTTAAGGCAAACGCCATGCTGACCGGGTTCGGCAAAACCCGCCGCGTCATCTTGGGCGACACGCTTTTATCCAACTTCGAACAGGACGAAATCGAAACCGTCTTCGCTCACGAAATCGGACATCACGTTCACGCTCACCTCTGGAAGATGATTCCCTTGAGCCTCGTCTTTTCTCTCGTTGCGTTCGCGCTGTGCGATTTGTTTATTCGAGCGCTGGCGGGTCACGATATGGAATCGTTCTCCTACGCGGCGCTGCAACCGTGGATTATCGTCCCGATAGAGTTCTTTTTCATGACGATTTTCACCCTTTACGAACCGTTCAATAACGCCATCAGCCGGCATTTTGAACGTCAGGCGGACGCTTACGCCTTGGCGCATTGCGGAGCAGACGCCTATATTCGCGCGTTCTCCCGTCTGGCAACGTTAAATAAAGCCGACCCCAACCCGCCCCGCTGGGCTGTGATCTGGTTTGACTCTCATCCCCCAATTGGCGAGAGAATCGCTATGGCGCGGGAAGCAAGAGGGAATATGGAGTAGACAATAGATGGAAGGCGGTAATGGAAAAGAAAAATAATTTTCCGCTAGAACCGCGTTAGCGGTTCAATATTAATAGCCGTGGGGTTCAACCCACGGAGCGAAGCGAACGGAATTACGCAGTTCGCCGAAGGCGAACCCAATTGTGACTATAGTTATTTCAAGCGTAACTTTCAACCATGAATCAACCAATACTCAACAAAGAATTTGACAGCCAGAGCATAGAGTGTTTTGAACGGATGTTCCAAACGGGGGACATTGATTTTAAATATCGTTCTCGTTACATAGACGGTACGGTTCTTCACTATGCCGCGCTGTCAGGCAGTCAAAGTCGAATTAAGCTGCTTCTAAAACGCGGCGCAGACGTCAATGCAAAAGACGATTTTGACAAAACGGTCTTGCATTACGCCGCCCAAAGCGGAAACATGAAATTAGTTCAGTGGCTGGTTGAACAGGGCTTAAACGTCAAGAAAAAAGACGAACTTAAAAGAACAGCGTTGCATTATGCCGCCCAAAGTGGAAATATAAAACTTGTTCAATGGCTCGTTGATCAAGGATTTGACGTCAACGCAAAAGACTTTGACGACAGAACCGTCTTGCTTTACGCCGCCGAAAGCGGGAACTTGAAACTGGTTCAATGGCTGGTTGAACAGAGCGTAAACGTCAATATAAAAGACTTTTTTAAAAAGACAGCTTTGCATTACGCCATCGAAAGCGGGAATCTGAAACTGGTTCAGTGGCTCGTTAAACAGGGACTCGACGTC
>CACXSS010000083.1 GCA_902770245.1 uncultured Planctomycetota bacterium
CATTTCGTACAGAATTCCTGACAGTCGTTCCAAGAGACGTGTTCCACAGGAAGATTAACGCCTTTGAAGCGACTCGGATTGTTTCCCATAACCGCTTTCCACTGCTTTTGCGTTACCTCCGTTTCCATCATCCAGAAACCTTTGGTAAGCGTTACGCGATGTTGCTTTTCCCAGTCATAACGTCCTTCTTCTGACGTAGGCGACCCCATCATAAACGTACCAGCCGGACACCAGCGGAAAGCAAACTCTACGCCGTTGACGTTGTACGTTTTTCTCTCGCCCGCTTTGGCCCCCGGAACGGACAAGTCTTTACGTTCCTCTACTCTCAATTGACAACGAGCTAATAATTTTTGAGCAGCAATTGAATTCAAATCCAAAACTAATATCTCTTTAAGTATAGGAATGGCTTTTTCATAGTTCCCATTGGTATAATATGCGGCTGCCAAACTCTGAAGATGTTCTATTCTTTTCTGCTTTTCAAGTTCTTCCTGTTCTAAAATACTATCAAGCGGATTCTTGCTGATATGCTGTTTGGGCACAGTGAAATCGAAAGATTCCGGTGGCATCGATTTCGTTTCAACCGGCAGGACAATATCGCCTTCCAGTTTATAGAACGGCGTTTGCTCCTTGCCGAGTTCCAAAGCAGTCTTTTCGATATTAGAGCTGATATAGCTTGCGATCTGCATGACGCTGGCGCTGCGCTTTTTCATCGCGTCAAGCAGGTGCGCTGTAAACAGACCGTGCTGGCGAGCGTCCCATTCGTACGCGCTCTGTCCTTCTTTGCAGGAGTTGAGAATCGCCACGTTGGACTGGAAATCGGGCATCTGTTCTTTTCTCCGCAATACGATGTCTCGCGCGGCGTTTTCCATACTCGCTTTGTCAGATGCGGTAAGCGTTTCCGCCTCGCCGCGGTCGTGAATCGTCTGGCAGCAGTCCAGAATCATGCACGTGTTTTTCGAACGAATTTTAGCAAGAAGCTCCTGAAGCTCGTCAAAGGGCAAGCCCTGATGTTCCGCTCTGTTCGCCATGACGTCCAGCGGGCAGAGATACCGTTTGCCGTTTCGGAACAAGCCGTGCCCCCAGAACCCGAAAATAAACAGGTCGAGTTCCTGATTTGCCAATTTCTCTAAATGATCCTGAATAATAAAACGACTTGTCGGCTTGAATAACCCCGGTCTGTCGTCGGTTAAAAGCATAACCTCTTTTTCCGAAAAACAGTAGTTCTGCTTGAGGGAATCCGCGACCGCTTCTGCGTCCTGTCGGGCGTACTTCAGCCCCGGCAGAATCTGGTACTGGTTGATTCCGATTAATAAAGCCTGCTTTTTCATGGGCGTTTCTGACATGGTATTCTCCAAAACAAACAATTGTAATATTTTCGTAATCTATAATTATAACAGAGAATTCTGAAAACGTCAATAAGGGGGGCGGCGAGGCGCAACTCCAGGGTGCGCTCAAATTTTGGTTGCACGAAAAAAGGAAAGGGAACGCAGAAACCGCAGACTATCCGCAGAATACGCAGACGGGCTGGGAATGTGGCGACGACGCCAACTTCGTTGTCTACGCCACGATTCCCGCCCGATTTTTAAAATATTTTAATTCATTTGCAAACGGACATCGTGTCATAGCCCGGCAACGTCGGGCGTAGATGACACATGTTCGTTTGCTTCTGCGCTCTCTGCGAGGAGTCTGCGTACTCTGCGTTCAAAACAAAAAACTATATATTCGCAATCCACGATTGAGTACATAACGCCCCAAATTGGAGTGCATTAGTTCTCTACTGCCTACTGCCTATTGCCTAATGCCTAAATTAAACGTCGAGGTTCTCGACTTCCAAAGCGTACTTCTCAATGAACTGGCGGCGCGGTTCGACATTGTCGCCCATGAGGATTTCAAACAGTTCCGAGGCGCGTTTGGCGTCGTCCATGGTAACTTGAAGCAGGGTTCTTTGCGCCGGGTCGAGAGTCGTTTCTCTCAGCTGTTCGGCGTTCATTTCTCCCAGCCCTTTGAATCGGGTAATCTGCAAGCCGCGTTCTCCAACCTTGCGAATCATCGGAAGGAGCGAACGCAGGTCTTCCAGCCCTTGAGCGGATTCGTCTCGACGCAGATAATACCGCGGATTTTCCTGACCGGTGCGGTCAATCGGGAAGAGCGAATCGATGCCGAAGCCCAGTTCCTTGAGTTCAACCAAGTGGTTGTTAATCGTTCGGACTTCCGTCAGTTCGATAACGTGAAGCCGTTCGTCGTGATTCTGTTCCGCCTGTTTTTCCGCTTCCTTGGTTTGCTCCTCGGTATTGGAAACGTCTTCGTTGGAAATGGCGACTTCCTTGCCAGACTGCTTTTCTTTTTCGGCGATGAGGGCTTCCAGTTCAGCCTGAGTGGAAAGCCAGTGTTCCTCTCGCCCCTGAAAAACGTGGAAAATCGGGAGTTTGCCCGTTTCCGGATTGACGCGCTGAGCGTACATTTTGAAGTTCATGCCGCGTTTTTCCAAAGCGTAAAGAGAATCTTCCAGCGCGCCCAAAATTCGGCAGAGCTTTTCCATCTGCTCGCCTTCAATGAGGCGTCCGTCGCCGGGGTCAAACGAAGCGTCTTTCAAACCGAAGTTGAGCAGCTGCGTTTTCATCTCTTCGCTGGTCTGAACGTAAGTTGTAACGTTTTTGCGGCGAACTCGGTACAGCGGCGGCTGAGCGACGTAGACCATGCCCTCTTTGAGAAGAGTCGGCATTTGCCGATAGAAAAACGTCAGCAGCAGCGTGCGAATGTGCGAACCGTCAACGTCGGCATCGGTCATGATAACGATTTTGCCGTAGCGACGTTTGGAGATGTCGACTTCTTCCCCAATGCCGACGCCGATAGCGACAATCATGGCGCGGACTTCTTCGTTGGCAAGAACGCGCTCTTCGCGGGTTTTATAGGCGTTGAGGATTTTACCGCGCAGAGGCAAAATCGCCTGATATTCTCGCATGCGTCCGCCTTCGGCAGACCCGCCGGCAGAATCCCCTTCGACCAGGTAAAGTTCTGAACGGTTGACGTCTTTGCCGGTGCAGTCTCGAAGTTTGCCCGGCATGCCCAAGCCAGCCAAAACGCCTTTGCGCTCTCGAACGAGCTTTCTGGCGCGCTGAGCGCTTTCTCTCGCTTCTGCCGCGACAATGCCCTTTTGCAGAATCGCCTTGGCGGTGGCGGGGTGTTCTTCCAAGTATTTTGACAACGCTGAGCCGACTGCGCTGTTGATAATCCCTTCGACAACGCTGTTGCCGAGCTTCGTTTTGGTTTGACCTTCAAACTGAGGATGCGGAACCTTAACGGAAACGACCGCCGTCAACCCTTCTTTGAAGTCTTCCGGTTTCGGGACGATCTTTTTGAACAAGTCCGCCGTCGTGCCGTATCGGTTGAGCGTTCGGGAAAGAGCGGAACGGAACCCGGACAGGTGCGTGCCGCCTTCGGTCGTGGAAATGTTGTTGACAAACGAATAGACGTTTTCCGCATAGTCGCTTGTGTACTGCAGCGCGATGTCGTACCCGATAGTTCCGCCGTCGTCGTCCTGCGCTTCCCCGGTAAAGCGGATAATATCCGGATGAACCGGCTGAACGTTGGCGTTGAGGTGTTTGACAAACGCGGTTAAACCGTCTGCGTATTGATAAGTCGCCCCTTCTCCGGATCGGGCGTCTTTGAAGACGATTTTAATTCCCTGATTCAAAAACGCCAGTTCCTGCAAACGCGACGAAAGAATGTCTGCGTTGAATTTTGTAACAGGGAAAATCTGTCCATCCGGCTTGAACGTAGTCGTCGTTCCGACGCGGTCTGACTTCCCGGTCTTTCGGACTTCGCCGTCTGGAATGCCGCGCGTGTATTCCTGCTGATACATGTACCCGCCTCGGCAAACCTTGACTGTGCACCATTCCGACAGGAAGTTGACAACCGTAACGCCGACGCCGTGCAGACCGCCGGAAGTCTGATAAGCTCCCTTGCCGAACTTGCCGCCGAACTTCAAAACGGTCATAACGCCTTCGAGCGTAGACACGCCCAGGTCCGGGTGAATTTCAACCGGAATGCCTCGTCCGTCGTCTTCGACTGTAACAGAGCCGTCGCCGTTGATGGTAACATGAATTTCGGTTGCGTAGCCCGCCATCGCCTCGTCGATGGAGTTGTCTACAACTTCGTAAACCAGATGATGCAAGCCGCGGGTGGAGTTGTCGCCAATGTACATGCCAAAGCGTTCTCGGACGTGGTCGCGGTCAGACAGATGCTCCATCTGATCAGCGCCGTACTCTTCCGCGCCTTGAGCCTGTTTGGCGTAGGAGTGAAAGGCTTCCGTCTCGGCAGACGGCTGGTCAGCGGGTTGCGAAGTGGACGAATTGACGGCGTTAGCGTTGACTTCTTCAGGGGTGTTGGATTCGGACATATTTTAGTTGCGAGTGGCGAGTGGCGAGTTGCGAGTGGTAAATGAGAGTGCATAGTGCGTAGTGCATAGTGGGGGGAGCGCTTTGCGTCCTAAGTACTAGGCACTAACCACTAAGTACTAACCACTAACAACCCAATCTATACTATATATTATATAGAATATTATACCATTTTGAGTGGATTTTACAAGGGCAAACGCGCCCAATTTTCCCGGTTTTTCAACGGATTTTTCAAGGTTTTTTCATGTCTTTCAGCCCCCAGTCTTCAGATGGTAAAATCGATAAAATAGTCCATCGATTTGAGCCTGTTAGACGCTTGCGCTTCCTTACGATTTTTAAGCCGCAAAGAACGCAAAGAAATGGAAGGCAGTAGGCGAGCCGGGGTGCGTAAGCCCCCGGAAAAATCTCACGCGGAGATGCGGAGGCGCGGAGGATGTTCGCGAAGTAATGATTGGTATTACGCTTGCGGCGGAAGCCTCCAAAAATCTATAGAACGTGGAAAGCCCCTCTGACCTGCGGGTTCGCGGACATACTGTCCGCAAAAGAAATGAAAGGCGGTAATGAAGCGACCATCGGGAGCGGAATTACGCATCGACGGGCGGAACGACCGTCGACAAAACAAAAGAATCAGAGACGACCTATTGCGGAGCCGAAAACGTCTCTGGATCGCGGACGTAAGTCCGCAAAATGAAATAATATGCCACGGCGGGCAACACGCCCGCGAACCGGGCTCAACCAAGTCGTTTCGCACTACCAGCAAGTAGCCCGAGGACGGGCTACATCCGGAGGAAGTTTTCCGCTTCGTCAGTTTGTTTTGCACACTTCGCAGCGGTTCCTGCCGGAGTGCGAGAGTGCAGCGTTAGCGAAACTCTCGCTTTCTAAATGCGAGCAACAGCTCGCGTTATTTGCGCAGGTTGTACCAGCGTAACTGGCAGTGAACCTCATTTTCGAGATTCTCGTCGGAATTGGCAGTGAAAGCGAGAGCTGCGCTCTCGCACTCCGAAATGTCACGCTTTCTAAAATTTTTTCGAAAAAATTCAATTCGCGTCTGACCTCGCCTGCGCTGCGCCCGGGCTGACGCCTGCGGGCTTGCGTGGCTTCGGTCTTGACGCTCATGCGAATTTTTTCGTAAGGATTATTGACCATTTACGAGCCGGAAACCCAAGTGATCGTACCGGTTACCGGGATCGTAGCTGTTGCGGAGCGCCGACCGGCAGAGCCTGGCGTTGTGGCCCCAGCTGCCGCCACGGCGGACGCGGTCGGAGCCACTCGAAGGCCCCGTCGGATCTGTTACACTCCCGCTTGGATAGTCGCCATACCAGTCCTGACACCACTCCCACACGTTCCCGTGCATGTCGTACAAACCCCAGGCGTTGGCTTTCTTTGTTCCTACTGGATGCGTTGTGCTTCCGCTATTGGAAGAGTACCACGCCATCTCGTCCAGATTGCCTGCGTATGCTCCTGTACTGCCCGCACGACAAGCGTATTCCCACTGCGCTTCCGTAGGAAGTTGAACGGGTAAACCAAGCTGGGTACACTTCTTGCAGAATTCCTGACAATCGTTCCAAGAAACGCATTCCACTGGAAGATTATCGCCTTTGAATCCACAGTCAGGAAGGCTTCCCATAACCGCTTTCCACTGCTTTTGCGTTACCTCCGTTTCCAGCATCCAGAAACCTTTGGTCAACGTTACTTTGTGCTGCGTTTCGTCGCTATCGCGATCTTTTTCGTCTTCCGGCGACCCCATCGTGAACGTTCCAGCCGGACACCAGCGGAAAGCGAATTCTACGCCGTTGACAGTAACCGTTTTTCTCTCAGTAGCAATTCTTACTTCTTTCTCCCATAATTCCATAATCGTATCTAATCTCTGCTGAATGACCTTGGCTTCCATATCTCGCTTTACAAGATAGTTCAAGTGAATACGGATTGTTTTGAGCTGGACGTCTAACGTTTTTACAGAAGTCAGAGAAAGCTCCGGTTTTATGCGATAAAACCCTTCCAGCGAATCGGCAATGGTTACCCAGTCCGGGTCGTCGTCGGTATCTAAATTTTTAACACAACGTATGAGCGTCTGAGCGTACGGCTTGCACATCTCAATTAACGTTAGATTTCGACACGTATTCAGGGCGTCTACATAGCGATCAAAAAACGATGGCTCGAAACTATCTGAAGCGTCTTTAACCAAATTCTTGAGTTCGTCAATCGTTTGAAGCCAAGATTCGCAGGCGGCTTCCGGCTGGCTGTTATCCAAATACTCTACAGCTTTTTCCTGAGCTGCTGCAACAGTCTTATTAAAATCTTTTTTTACTCGATTAAACAGGCTTCTCTGTATCGGGTCTACCGGCGCATTAACGAACGACGCAATATCTGGCAACGCCGGCAGTTTGTCGATTGACGTCAATTTCAACCCCGGAATTTTTGAGACGGTTTTCTCAACCGCACCGGTCATGGATTTATAAACTTCGTCATTTATTAAAGCTCGTTCGGCAGAGGTCAGATTCTTTTTATAGTCTTCCAGCTTAAGGTCAATCTGCGCGGTTGCCATAAGTCTGTCCAGTTCCGGATCTTCGCCAGAAATATAAACCTTTTTGTTTTCTTCATTCCGCTTGAGCTTGGTTAATGCTAAATTCAATTCTGACAACGATTTTTCCAGTCGGTTTCTCTGTCGTGAAAAAACAACTATATCCGTTTCGACGTCTTTCCAGTTGATCCATGCCGCCCGTGCGTTGGAAAACCATGGATATTGTTCATACTTTGATGAACTTTCGGAAAGATGAGAAACGATCTCTTGCGTTGTAATTCCCCGACTGCGAATAAGCTGCATAAACGCAGTCTTATAGCTATCGCGTTCCGCAGTGCGTTTAATCAGCAGTTCGTCCGTTTTGTTGAGATTCTCTTGATATTCCCTTATCTTGGCGGAAACGTTTTCCGACGTCGGCGCAGACGATATTGCCGCAGGCTTTGGCGCCGCAGGCTTTGGCGGTTCCGCTTTCGACGGATACGCAGCTTCCTGAGCAAAAACGATTGTCGTTGAAACAAACAGGGCTGCGCCTGACAAAAGCAGTAAAATTAAAACTCGTTTCATAATATTCCCGGATATAAAAGTATGGGGGATTAAAGAACGACTGAGTTCAGCTGATCTCAATTATTCTTCCGAAAAACTTTTTACATTATAGTAACATAATAAAAAATATTTGTCAAGGATCTGAATAATGGGGTTAGAAAGGAGTGCGTTCAAATTTCAAGACGCCAGGAAGAAATGGTTCCGCCCGGGCGGCAAGGCGCGCGTCCTTAAAGTAGCCCGAGCCGGGATACATCCGAGGAGGTTTTCCGCTTCGTCAGTTTGCGCTGCACGCTTCGCGGCGGTTCCTGCCGGAGTGCGAGAGTGCAGCGTTAGCGAAACTCTCGCTTTCTAAATGCGAACGACAGCTCGCATTATTTGCGCAGGTTGTTCCAGCGTAACTGGCAGTGAACCCCATTTTCGAGATTCTCGTCGGAATTGGTAGTGAAAGCGAGAGCTGCGCTCTCGCACTCCGA
Source organism: uncultured Planctomycetota bacterium (assembly GCA_902770245.1). Lineage (GTDB taxonomy): Bacteria > Planctomycetota > Planctomycetia > Pirellulales > Thermoguttaceae > RUG11551. The sequence continues at coordinate 7,935 of CACXSS010000083.1, forward strand.
AATGTCACACTTTCTAAAATTTTTTCGAAAAATTTCGATTCGCGTCTGACCTCGCCATCGCTGCGCCCGGGCTGACGCCTACGGGCTTGCGTGGCTTCGGTCGTGACGCTCATGCGAATTTTTTCGTAAGGATTATTGACCATTTACGAGCCGGAAACCCAAGGAATCGCTCCGGTAACCGGGAACGTTGCCGTCGCGGATCGCCGACCGGCAGCTCCAGGCGTAGTCGTTCCAGCCGCCGCCACGGCGGACGCGATCGGAGCCATTCGAAGGTCCCATCGGGTCTGTTTCATTTCTGCTTAGATTCTCCACATACCAGTCCTGACACTACTCCCACACGTTCCCGTGCATGTCGTACAAACCCCAGGCGTTCGGCTTCTTCGTTCCTACTGGATGTGTTTTGTTTCCGCTATTTGAATAATACCAAGCCATTTCGTCCAGATTTCCAGCATAAGCGTCTGTTGTTCCTGCCCGGCAAGCGTATTCCCACTGCGATTCGGTTGGCAACTGGACTGGCAAACCTAATGCCGAACACTTTCGGCAAAATTCCTGGCAATCGTTCCATGAAACTTCTTCTACAGGTAAATCGTCGCCTTTGAAATTACTTGGATTGTCTCCCGTTATGGCTTTCCACTGCTTTTGCGTTACTTCCGTTTCGAGCATCCAGAAACCTTTGGTAAGCGTTACTTCATGCTGCGTTTCGTCGCTACTGCGATCTTTTTCGTCTTTTGGCGACCCCATCATGAACGTACCTGCAGGACACCAGCGGAAAGCGAATTCCACGCCGTTGACGGTAACCGTTTTTCTCTCTCCCGCTTTGGCGCCCGGAATGGTCAAGTCGTGCTTCCGAGCTTCTTCTTCAGCTTTTCGCGCGGCTTCTTTCGCTTTTTTTGCTTCTTCAGCTTTTCGCGCGGCTTCTTCTTTCGCCTTTTTTTCTGCTTCAAGACGACGATACTCTTTAATATATACTGTATCCACTCTTTCCAAAACGGTTTCAATACGCTGCGATTTTACTTTGGCGTTCCGGTCATTTCCTTTAAGTAAATACGTCAAATGAGAGCGAACAATTTCAACTTTTTCAGTTAAGGTTTTATACTCTGCATCTGTAAGTGTCGGTTCAATTCTCAGTGAACCTTCAAGCGATTCCGCAATAGCATCCCAATCCGGATCTTTACTTTCCAAATCCTTAACGCATTTATCAAACGTTTGCAAATACGGTTTACTCATAATGCGAAGCGTATCTTTTTGGCAAGTCTCCAACTCATTGAGATAATCCGTAAACGTACCCGTAGTGAACAGATCCGATGCGCTGTTTACTTTATCTTTGATTCGCTTTATCGCCTCTAACCAGCAGCTGCAAGCCGCTTCTGGCTGCTTTTCTTTCAAATATTCATCAACCTCTTTTTGAACCTTTTCCACAATTTTATTACAGTCGTTTTTCACACGTCCAAAAAGACTTTTTTGAGTCGGAACGTCTGGCGTCTGAACCTTTAAAGTAATGTCTGGCAATGCCGGCAGTTCCTCGATTGACGTCAATTTCAACCCCGGAATTTTTGAGACGTTGTTTTCTATCGTCTCATCCATGAGTTTATCGACTTTAATATCAATTTCCGCCTGCTCGCCGCTGGTCAGCTTGTCCCATTCGCTATCCTGACCTATAACCTCGCCTTCGGCAAGACGCCTATCCAGTTCTGGATCTACACCCGGAACATATACCCTGTTGTTTTCTTCAATTCGTTTCAGTTCTTTTAAAGTCTGTTCCAATTTTATTTTAGTTGCCTTTAGTCGCTCCTCCTGACGAGTAAAAACCGCCACGTCGCGCTCCACGTCTTTCAGGTCATTCCACGCCACTCGAATTTCCTGAAACCAAATTTGCGAGTCCAAATCAGATTTTCTTTTAGCAAGTTCCGCCTTGATTTCCTTGGGCGTCTTCTCCGCACGACGTACAAGCTGATTCAGTTCGGACTTAGCCGTATCGCGTTCAGCAGTACGCTTGATTAAAAGTTCTTGAGTTTTGTTAATCTTTGTTTCAAAATCATCAATCTTTTGGGAAATAGACTCTACTGTTAGAGCTTCAGCTTTAGGCTGAGTCGAATCAGATTCAGTCGGTTCACATCCCGTTACAGCTACAACCGTAACCAACAGCAATAATATCGTTAAAAAGCGTTTCATAGCATCCTCTGATTTTTTAAAACGTGTTTATATCCAAACGGTTTATGGTTTAATATCACTCTTCTGAACGATTGTTGTCGCCATAGCGAACCCAAAGCGGTCGAATCCACCCATTAAGATACTTCCAAATTTTGCCGCGCCGGCTGGTCGTTTTGGAAGCGTCTAATACAGTACGGCGGATTATTTGACAAATCCAACTGCGAGCCTGGGAATCGTTTTTTCCTCGGTAAGTTGCCACCTTTTGGGATATTTTCAATAAAACCTCCTGCAGCACATCTTCCGTTTCATCAATATTAACATAATAATTGTTAGATGTCAAGCGCCTGACAAGGCTATCGCAATTGCCATAAAAGTCGTTAAACATAACCTTGGACAGCTGACAAAAAAGATATTCGTATCGTTCTTTGTTTATCTTGTTGCAAGTTGCTAACTGAAGTTCTGTCAACAACTCGTGGCAGTCGGATATCTGTTTTGCGTTGGCTTTATCGGGAGATTTATTCACGTTCCTTTTCTCCAATTATTCTTGACGGTAAAGTGAAACGACAGGTATAAAAAGGGGGCAGTACGGTTTGAGCAAGTCTAACCGCCTGCCCCTAAAGAGGATGCCTTATTGCTGACGTTACCCTATAAGGGATAACTTACATTCTTTATTCCCACAGCGCGTCGAGCGGGTTGGTTCCGTCGGCATCTGACTTCATCTCCGGCTTTGTGAATACGTCTCCGCCTGCCGGTTTGCCCGCTTCAGCGCTGATAACTTCAGTTGACGCATTGAGTTCATCAATTTCCCCCTGAATCGTGTCAAGGACTTTGCCGATGTCGCCCACGCTGACGCCGTCAACCGTTGCTCCCAGTTCCGCCATCTCCTTATTGATTGCCGCGATTTCTCGACCTGCTTCCAGCTGCTGCAGCTGAACCTTAATCTTGTCAATTGCCGCATACATTTCCTTCTGCTTGTCGAGCATCTTGTCTGCAATCTCGTTTTGAGTTGCAATCAATTTTCGTTTGGCATCCAGAACGGATTTCTTCTGCATGTATTCCGCCTGCCATTTGCCAAGCTGATTGTACGCATCCATAGCTGTGCCTTCATTGCCGGCAAAGACGATTTTCATCTTCTTCTGCTCGTCGGTCAGGGTTCCGATTTCGCTTGGCTTGGGCAATCCAGCAGACTTAATCGTCTGAGCCAACTGCTTGACAGCGAATTCCGTCTTGCTGAGGTCGTCTTCCTCACGTTCAACGCCAAGCTCCGTCGTTCGCGCCTTGATTTTCATCGCACGAGAGCGTTCCTGAAGGGAGTCCGCCTGCTTTTTCGTGTTCTCAATCATGGCTTCCGCACGCTCAACTGCCGTTGCGCGATCAATCTTCTGCTTGATTTCGTTGACCTGCTTGCTAAAGAAACCGTACTGCCAAATAATGATGAGCAGGATAACCGCCAAAATGCCGATTGTTGCAAAAATGCTTCTCATAGTAATAAATCCTTTGCAAAAACGATTAATGAAAAATGTTACAATAATATACGTCATAAACAAGTTCCAAATTTTGAAATATAGTCATAAGCCAACATGCTATACTGTATCAACATCAAACAGCCCAAAGGAAAAACTAACGTCAGCGATGCCGCTACCACTAAAAGAGCTTTGTTGAAACCTTCAACGCCACGTTCCCAACGCTGAATTTGAATTGCCTCAAGCGCCGCTCTGCTTGCCGCGCGGGAACAAATGCCAGACCACTGTTCCTGTAACCCGTGCCTGAGTTCCTCTTCGGAGTCTGCGGTAAGGTTGCCGTTTTCAATTATAATCGCCATTGTATTCTCCTTGTAAAGGCGTTAGTTAAACATGTTTTACTAAATATGTTTTATTTCTACTTATATAGACGATGCGTCCAGTCGAATTTTTATTGTTCAGAGGAAATTTTTTCTGCTAAACAAAAACTTTCTTTCCCCCTCTACTATTAAAGACGACATCAGAAATCAAGAAAAACGAAAAATCGAGAAAAAATTTTTTGAGAATTTCTGTAAGTCTTTGACAAATAAGGATATTAAATTTTTCTAAAAATTTTAAAAATCT
>CACXSS010000084.1 GCA_902770245.1 uncultured Planctomycetota bacterium
TACTGGGGAACGAATTGCGGTCCGTGCCGTCAATCGATGCCTCATCTACAGGAAATGTACTCTCAACTGGGCAAAACCGGAATGTTTTGCATTATCGGGAACCACGTTCAGCAGCACACGCCCGAAACCGACAAGTTCCTCAAAGAAAAAGGAATTACGTTTCCTGTATATCAACACTTGAATTTGCCGGTTAACAAAGATTTCTCCGGCATTCCGCGCGCGTTTCTCTTTGACGTAACCGGGAACGTTGTTGCGGAAGGTCATCCGATGGAAGTCGCCAGCAAGGTTCCCGCTGTGCTTCAGGAAGCCGTCGTAATGAAAAAATCAGGGATTCTCAGCTCTATGGACTCATCTGCCATTCCTGGCGGCCTAAAACATCCTTTTGCCGATTCCGATTTGGGAAAATTCCAAAAAGCGGCTTTGGCTATGTTCATACCCGGTAAACCGTGGCTGGCGAACTATAAAAAGCTGCAAAAGGCGGCGGAATCCAGCAATAATACAGAAGCGCAAACCGCTCTGGAAACTCTTAACAGTTATCTTAACGACGAGATTCTCCGTCTGCTCGATTTGGCAAAAACGGATCCCGCAAAAGCGTACGTTTCAATCGACAAACTCAATCGTTCAGTTAAAGGAATGAATCAGGAACGCGCTCTGGCAGACGTTGTCAAAAAGCTTTCCGCCGACAAGAACGTCAAAGATTTATCCGCAATTCTGCTCAATATCGCCGATTTCGAGTCCAACGCCAATCAAATGAAGCCATCGGCGGCAAAAAACAAGGCGCAAGGGCTGTTCAATTCCCTCAAAACCTATTGCGATAGAAAGACTATCTCCAAAGAACTCAAAAAAGAAGCCTTCGGCGCCGCCCGAGAGCTAAAACAAAAATACGGAGCCAGCAGCAAGGACTAGGATGTTGTTTCGATCCTTAATTCGATTTTATAGGGAAAATTTCTCTTCCCACCCCTTGACAAAACGTTAAAAATCAATATTATATTTATTCAAGTTTTTTCTGTAGGGAAAAGTTTGCGTTTTCCATACAGATTATCGTAAAATATTTTTTCTCCGACACGGGGAAATCAAATTAACATACACGAACTCAAAGGAGTAAAAAATGGCAGTCCCCAAGAGAAAACATTCCAATCATCGCACTGGCATTCGTCGTTCCCACGACGGTAAATCCCCCATTCAGCTTTCCATTTGCCCGGAATGCCGTCAGGCTGTTCCGACTCATGTCGTTTGCCCCAATTGCGGCACATACATGGGACGCAAAATTTCTGAAGAAGAAAAGAAATAATATAAAACAAAATACACTGTTAAAAAACGCGAGAGGTATTAACTTTCTCGCGTTTTTTTATATATTTATCGAATATACCGATAAAACGGTCTTGAATTTTTGAGCAAAAAGGGTATGCTAGGAAATAGTTTCTAATCATCGAAAATGGATAAACGCTGTTATCCATAGAAAACGTTTTTAACAAGATAGTAGATAATGAGTAAAATCGCATTTTTGTTTCCTGGACAAGGCGCTCAAAGCGTTGGAATGTGCGGCGAACTGTTAGCCTCCAACCCTTGCGTTCAAGAATTGTTTCGCCAAGCAAACGACATTTTAGGATACGATCTGGCAGACATTTGCCTTCACGGTCCGGTAGAAAAGCTGGACAGTACGGTTATTTCTCAGCCCGCGATTTTTACCGCTTCTTTTGCCGCTCTGGAAGTTCTCAAACAGACGGAACCGGAAGCAGTTGAAAACTGTTCAGCGGCGGCTGGGTTGAGCTTAGGCGAATACACTGCATTGGCTTTTGCTGGAGCGATGACGTTTGAAGAAGGGCTGAGACTGGTTCAAAAGCGCGGTCAAGCCATGCAAGAGTCCGCTGACGCTGCCGCTGGCGGAATGGTCAGCATTATGGGGCTGGAGCGAGAAAAAGTCTCTCAGCTTTGCGCTAAAGTCCTGGAAGATTTGCCGGATGAAACGCTCAAAGAGGCGAATTTCCTCTGTCCGGGCAACATTGTACTGTCTGGAACAAAGTCAGCGTGCCAGCATGCTGAAGATTTGGCTGAATCGTTTGGCGCAATGAAAGCAACGGCGTTGGCGGTTGCCGGCGCGTTCCATACTCAAATGATGAAACCGGCAGATGAAAAGCTGGCGGCGGCGCTGGAAAGCGTCAAGATGCAAACGCCTCGCATTCCGGTTTATTCCAACGTCGATTTTCAGCCGCATACCGATCCAGACGAAATCAAGGCGATTTTGGTCAAACAGGTTTTGTCGTCTGTTTATTGGGAAGACCTTATTCGCAAGGCTTTAGAAGACGGCTTTGACCAGTTCTATGAAATTGGCCCCGGTCGAGTCCTGACAAGCCTTTTGAAACGCATTAACCGTAAAACGCCGTGCAAAAAAATTGATTGTTAAACCATTACAGTCAAGCAGTTTGCCAGTCGTTGAACAGAAAATACAAGTTCTTTGAGAAACGGAGGTCTAACCTCAAAAACACGGAAGTCCGTTTCTCAACCACTTCTTAACCTCCATTTGAAAGGAATATTATTATGGAAAATCCATCTCCCATTGCGGTAGATTTATCAGGGCAAAAAGCTCTTGTAACCGGAGCTACTCGCGGTTTGGGCCGAGCCATTGCTATTACGCTTGCCGCGAACGGCGCTGGAGTCGCCTGCATCGGAACGAACGAAGCCAAGTTGAATGAAACCGTGGAATTCATCCGTTCTGCCGGAGGCGAAGCGGATGCGTACGTTTGCAACGTTGCCGATCCAGCTGCGGTCGCCGCCACATGTGACGCCGTTATTGAAAAGTGGGGATTTGTCGACATTCTGGTCAACAACGCCGGCATTACTCGCGACAAGCTGCTGATGCAAATGGAAGACGACGACTGGGACGCCGTTCTCAACATCAACCTCAAAGGAACGTTTCTCTTTACTCGCGCTCTTTCCCGTTTGATGATCAGCAAACGCAAAGGCAAAATCATCAACATTTCCAGCGTCTCCGGCTTGATGGGCAACCCGGGTCAGGCAAACTATTCCGCTTCCAAAGCCGGGATTATCGGATTCACCGCCACCGTTGCCAAGGAAATCGCCAAACGCGGCGTTACCTGCAACGCAATCGCCCCCGGTTTCATGCAGACGGATATGACAGCCGCGTTGGGAGAAGTTGGTTTGGACATCGCCAAGCAGACAATTCCGATGAAAAAAGTCGGGCAGCCGCAGGACATTGCCAACGCGGTTCTGTTCCTGGCTTCCCCGGCGGCGTCGTACATTACAGGACAGGTTTTGGCTGTCGACGGCGGCATGACCTGCTAAGCATACAATGAATCATTTTTCTTTTTCAGAAAAAGAAAAAATATAAGAAACTGATATAGACAAATTTTATAAAAACAGTACAATGGTCAGTATAGAGATTGCTTAAGCAATTCTCTATATTGAAGAGTTAAACAATACCATCCTTTTTTCGTTCTGGAAACAGAACAAGTTTTTTTAATTTGGAGGACAAATCGTGTCTGAACAGGATATTAAACAAAAGGTTTTTGAACTCGTTTCCGAACACCTTGGCGTTGACATTGAAAAGATTACTGACGATACGTCTTTTATTAACGACTTGGGCGCTGACTCGCTGGACATCGTTGAACTGGTCATGGATCTGGAAGAAGAATTCGACGTCAAGATTCCGGAAGACATCGCAGATAAAATCCAAACCGTTGGCGACGCCGTTGCGTTCATTGCGGAACAGTCGGCAAACAACTAACGAATTGTAAAGTTTGAAGCGAGGAGTTGGCGCATGGACGCATTAAACTCCTCGCTTACAGTTCACCTTATACATTAACAACCATAACATGGAAAAGCGAATTGCTGTTACCGGTTTCGGAGCGTTATGCTCATTAGGCGCCACGGCAAAGGAAGTTTGGGATAACGTTTGCCAGGGAAAGTCTGCAATTTCATCTATCAGCAACTTCGATGTAACAGCGTTTCGCACGCGTATAGCAGGTGAAATCAAAGACCTGGAAGCGCAGCTGCATCTTTCCAGCTTTATTCTTCCCAAAGACGTTAAAAAGTTGGATAATTCATCAATTTACGGGCTTATTGCAGCTCAGGAAGCGATGGATATGGCGGCAATTCCGGAAAATTATTACGACACGTGGCGCTGCGGCACGCTTATCGGCTCCGGCATCGGCGGATTGCGAACGATGGAATTGCAATACGACCGTCTTATTTCCAGCGGGCCGTCCAGAGTGTCGCCGTTTACGATTCCCAAACTGATTGCCAATATGGTTTGCGGCAACTGTTCCATTCGATTTGGATTGCATGGACCGTCGTACGCCGCAGTGAGCGCCTGCGCCTCCGGAGCGCACGCCATCGGCGCCGCTATCGATATGATTCGCCTTGACCGCTGTGACATGGTTCTCTGCGGCGCCTCGGAAGCGGCTGTTACGCCGTTGAGCTTTGCCGGGTTCTGCGCCATGCGCGCCATGTCGGAACGAAACGACGATCCTCAAAGAGCGTCCCGTCCGTTCGACAAAGACCGGGACGGGTTCCTCATGTCAGACGGCGCGGGAATTCTCGTTCTGGAAGATATGGAAAAGGCGAAAAAACGAGGCGCAAAAATCTATGCGGAAATCGTTGGTTTTGCCTCAACAAGCGACTCAAACCATATTACCAGCCCGCTTAAGGACGGATTGGGCGGAGCCATGTCCATGAGATTCGCTTTAAAAGAAGCAAAACTCAATCCTGAACAAATCGGATACATCAACACGCACGGAACAAGCACGCCTCTGGGCGACGTTTCAGAAGTCAACGGCATCAAAGCCGTCTTTGGAGACTACGCAAAGTCGCTGCCCATTTCCAGCACAAAGTCCGAAACCGGGCACCTGCTCGGCGCCAGCGGTTCTGTCGAAGCCATCTTCTCGATGTACGTCATTAACGAAGGGATTCTCCCTCCCACAATCAACGTTGAGAATCAAGACCCGGAATGCGATTTAGACGTCGTCCCCAACGTCGCCCGAGAAAAGAAAGTCGATTACGTTTTATCCAACAATTTCGGCTTCGGCGGACATAACGCAACGCTGATTTTCAAACGATTTACGGACTAAACCAATAATTGGCAATTCTCATCGAGCAATTAGCAACTGACGTTTGGCAGTTCAGTATGCTAATTGCTCGTTGTTTTTTATTAGAATGTCGGGCTGACCTTGTACTTGTTTTCAAGGGATTTAAGAGAGGTTTCCGATTTCTTCAAATCGGTTGGTTTGTACGCTCCGAGGTTGACGCCTCGGGATTTGAGCAGGCAAAACGCCGCAACGCGAACGCAAAGCGTTTCGTCTCGCAAATCGCGGATTAAATCGCTCATGTCTTTGTCTGTAAGGTCGCTGTGGTATTTCCAGAGAATCTCATAAATGCGTTCTCCGTTGTCGTCATAACGCTTTTTCAGTTCTTCCAGAGCGTTTTGAGCGTTAGCCTGACTCTTGAAAATGGAGTCCTGAAGAACAATAAACTCGTCCATCCAGACGGCGAAACGGTCTTCCTTGTTGAAATCTTCCACCAGCGTTGCATACTGCCCAACCATCGACAGGGAAATCAAAACCGTTTGACGCAATTCCTTGCTAATCGTTTTACTGTCAATAATTTCGGAAAGGGTAACGCCAACAGGCTTATCGGCGGTCAAGCGCTTTTCCAGATCGGTTGCTGGCAGCGTTTCGTTTTGAATCCAGTCCGCCGGCGTTCCCTGATCATTGACGGCGCCTGACTGGCAATCGATAATCGTTGACGCTTCAATGGAGCTTAGCGAACCTTTATACGCCAAATTCGCGGAGCCAAGCAGGAGCGAAATTGTGCCGTAAAAATTAGCGGGAGTCAAAGCGGGATCGCTTTCCGGCTTGAGTACGCCAGCCTCGAAAGCCGCTTTAACAGACGGCTGATTGATTTCCATCGTTGCTGGGAGAGCAGCGCATTTAATCGTGATTTTTTTGGAAAACGCTTTGCTTGTAACCAAAATCAGGCGACCGTATTCCAACGTAAGATGAATATCGTCCGGCGTAGACTTCGGTGAAATCGACACTCTCGCCGGACCGACCAAACGCAGTCGAACGTCTGCGCCCAAATTGACGTCTGGACGATAGTCTGGAAACGCCAAAAGAGCGTCGCCGGAACGAATGGAAGAGTTTTCAGACATTCGCCGCCACATCGTATTCTCACCATGAGCTTTGAACGCCAGAATTTGAGGCTCGACGCCTTTGCGTTTAACAAACTGACCCAATTGAGCCATTTTTTGAGGAGCGTCGTTTTCAAACAGTTCCAGAGAATTGTCTTCCGCGGTTTCTTCTTCCGCCGGAGCGGAGTCTGCCGGCTGCGCGCCTTCTTCTGGAACATTATTATCCGGTTCAGCTGCAGCAGAACCGTCGTCCTCCGTTATTGGAGTAATATCAGCGCCGTTTTCAGCGGCTGTATCTTCCAGACCAGGAAGAGAATCGATACTGGCGTCGTCGTCTGCCGCAGTTTCCGGCGCCGGGTCTGTTTCCAAACCAGGATTATCTTCTGAAACGTCTGCTGGCGTTTCCGGCTGCGGGTCAATGGGTTCTACCGGGGGCAGTTCATCGTCTGCAGAAACGCCAGCAGGAGCGCCTTCTGGAGCGGTTGGATTTGCATCAGCAGAACCCTCTGCGGGTTGAGTTGTCTTTGCCGGCGCGGTTTCTTTTGACGAATCGTCAGCTGGTTTTTCCTCTGGGACAGCGGCAGAATCTGAAGGCGCCGTTTTTTCAGTAACAGCAGAATTGTCGTTATTCGCCATTTCAGACGCGCCTTTGTTTCTTGGACTCAGGAATAAAACCACGAACAGGATAACCAACGCCGCCATTGCAGCAAGGCTTAAAATCCAGGTCAGCGAATTCTGACGAGGCGCTTCTTGCGTCTCTATTTCTGGAGCTATCATCTGAGCGTACTGTTCCAGGGCGGCTTGAGGATTCGCAACATTGGGTTGAGCGTCTGCAGACGATTCCATCTGAGGTTCCGGCTCTGGCGGGGCTGTATTTTGAAATGCCGGAGGCGTAACAGGTTCCGGAGGTTCGGGAATCGGCTCTGATTTTTCGACCGGAGCGGGTTGAGCTTTACGATCCAGGTTGAGTTTTAAACTCTGTCCGCCGCCCAAAATCCCGGACGCGCCGCTGAGAATGCCAGACAAACTCGCCATAAATCCGGAAGACGATGGAGCCGGTTCGTCAAAACCGCCGCCCAAGTCAACAGACTCTTCATTTGAAACCCGTTCCGGAGCGGTATATATTTTGTCTCGCCAGGTCGGATCAACTTCAGCCGGTTCGATTTGAACGACCGTTAAAATCTGATGGCAGGCGCTGACTTCGCCCAGCTGACGGTCGGAACTGATGCAAAGACGTTCGTATTCCGGAGATTCCTCTGAAGAAAGAACGTTGTCCAGATACTCCGCCGTTACGTTTGGATCCAAATGCAAACCTTTATCCAAAACGTCTGGCGCGCCCAATTCCGGGCGAGTCATCACAGAACGAATTCGATTGCACAGGTTGTTTGCCGCTTCGTTTTTGCTCAGAAGAGCTTCAAATTCTTCTGCGTCTTGCTGCGGCAAAAGGTTGTCAATATACGCCAAGAGAGTGCGAAGGGTCAGTTTCATGGCTGGATTTTGAGGTTAATTACAATTTTAACCGCCCAACGATCAGAACAACGACGTCTGAAAATGCCCCCTTGTGCATAGTGCATAGTGCATAGTGCGTAGGAATAAAGGCGCAAAGCGCCTCACTAAGCGCTAAGTACTCTACTTATCAGGGGAGAAAAAAACACAGAGCGGTCTTTCACTATTAATAGTGCCTCGTCCCGCTCATTTTCGTACAAAAAAATAAAAAATTTATAGATATTCCAGCAACTGCCGTTTTAGTTGAGAGTTACGGCTAGCTTCTAGCTTCTAGCTTCTAGCTCCTAGCTTGGTTATTTTAGTTTCAGGCTTTATAAATTAACGCCAAGAACTACAAATGTACAGACTAACAGCTAGCGGCTCTCAGACCTCCGGTTGAAGCTGAGCGTCCTCATCTTCTTTCGCAGACTCCTCTTGGGCGATGCGAATCGCTTCTTCTATTTGCTTGTCAAGCTCTTCCAAACTTGCCAAAATCGCATCATGGCGAGCGTCAAGCTCCATAAGCGTTTCGATCTCTTTGAATTTCTCGTTGTTCATTTTTACAAATTCAATTATTTTAAATTTTGAAAATACGGGTTGTATCGATTATACCTGTTATATAATTTCGGCGCTTTTGACGTTATAATCCACTCCGAATTCCAAAAGTTTGAAAAATGGAGGAAACAGTATCAAAATAGTGCGTAGTGCGTAGTGCATAGTGCATAGGCGCAAAGCGCCTCACTAAGTACTAAGCGCTAAGTACTATGCACTAATTACTCTACTTATGAGCGGCTGTTCGATTGGCAGACGCCGGAGTTAGCTCTGGAGGAAGTATTTCATCAACCAGCGGAGATTCTCGACGAATTTGGAGCTGATTTATCGGACCTTCCAGGCGAACGCGCATGACGTTTTTACTCACGCCCCGAAAAACGTCGTGAACCAGGGGAATATAATAATCGCCTTTTCCCACAAGCGTGTAGAAAGACATATTTACCCGTTTGTTAAAATCCATTTCTCCTTTTCCATACAGGCTTATAGCGTCTCCGCGGAGATTAAACTTGTCAAAGAACAAATGCGGTCCTGCAATCCGGAACGCGGCTTCAGCGTCGCTGAACGCGTTCTGGCTTGGTTCTTTGACGCTCAATAGTTTGAGCATGGAAACCATGGTGGGAAGATGATAAATATCCGCTTCTTTGAGCGCCAATACTCCTCGCCCGCTCAAAGAGTTCATATCGCCGTTAACGCCCCATAAATTGACCGATAAATTCAGTTTTCCCATCAGTCGTTCGGATTGAGTCAGTTCGCCGCACTGTTCCAACCGGGCGTTTTGCAGCGACGCAAAGAGGCTAAATCGCGGGATTTCTCCAGAAAGCAATACGACGTCTGTATAGAAGTCGCCTCCAAACACTTTGGCGGTGAGGGATTGCGGCTTGCCGTCAATTCCGGACTGAATTGGTCTTTGAAACGTATTGCGTTCTTTTGGGAAAATTTGCCTCAATACTTCCGGGGCGCCTGTTCCCAGAAAAACCTGTGTGTTATTAATTTGATACGGTCCTTTAATATTGGAAAACTGAATCGTGTTCCACAAGGCGCTTTCGATAGCCAGCTGTCCTTCAGAGTAGAACTCGCCGTTAACAATGTAACCGGCAGAAGTAATTCCTCCGCAAATGCCGCGCAGCGAAATACCCTTGTTTATTGACACTTCCTGAACCCCAATTTCTCCATTCCATTGCGCTGAAAGGGGAATTTGATTTTTGTAGTTATAATACAAATCAATTTTGCCGCGATAATGCAGCGGACCGTTCAAGTTCAAAGACGTTATATTTTTTCGCATGGATTCCGGGATCGCTTCGATTAAATCGCGATCCACTTTCAAGCGATCCACAGCAACTTTAGTCAGACTCGCTTTCCAGCCTGTTCCGGGAATAGCCACCCCGTTGATTTGGCAGCACAGCAGCGTTTGGTTATGATAGCCGGTGAAATCCTTAACGGCAAAGCGGCCGTCTTCGTAGTCAATAGATCCTGAAACCTTATCCAGACGATACGGAAAAGAGTTCGCTCGGATGCTGAATTCCTCTCCGATTGGGACAGCGTGAATTCTCAGGCGCGGGCTTTTATCGACGCCTAAACGCATGGCAATATCCACTTGAGCGTTGACGGAGCCGGTTATTCCCAGCCCATTGATGAGCGTGGCGTTTTCCCCCGGCATGGACGATGAAAGAACTTTGTCTACCGGCAAGTCAGCCATCTTCAAATTGAGAACGAAATCGTGAGGCTGGTCTTCTTGTAAATTGACTCTCCCGCTTCCCGTTATTTTTACTGGCATCGTATTGACGGTCAGGTTTTCAAACGTCCAAAAATGGTTTTTCATGTACAATCTGCCGTTGATATTGCGAAGCGGATACGGGAACGGTTCGTAACGTCCGGAGCAATTGAGAAGAGCAATGTCGACAATCAGGTCCATCGGCGTTCCGTTTCCGCGAACGTCCAGACGAACATCAACGTTAACCGCCCCTCTCGGGTCAAATTGATGAATCAACTCCTGCGCCTTTTCCGGACAGGCATTGACAATCTTCTCTGTAATGGGGACGTTTTTGGCTTTAACCAGAAAATATCCGGAAATCTTTTGCAGTACAGCATCGTCCAGCTTGTCCGATCCGGATTTATTCCCACTAATCGCAAACAGCTCGGGAGGAATGACAAACACTCCGCCGAGGGAAATATTAGCTCCGTCTGACAGATTGGCTTTGAGCGTCTGGTTGTTCAGTTCAATCGTTCCGCTGAGATTTGAAAGAGCGTATGGGAACTTCTCGTACAGCAGGGATCCGTTTTGACATTGAAGTTTAATAACGGGACTCCATATTCGACCATCGTATTTGACGTAGGCGTCTGCTGTAACCAATCCAGACGGCTGAACGGATTTCCAAACGTCTACAACGTTTTGCGGGAATTGAGCTGCAATTCTATCGTCTAGCGGCACATTTTCCACTTTGATTCTCAGCTCTTTGGGCGCGTTTTCCTCGTATGTCCATTGTCGATAAGCCATCTGGACTTTGCCCGTTCCCATCCTGGCGGAAAAAGAATGGATATTCGCTTCTTTTTCGGAGACGTCGTATTTGATTTGAATGTTGGTCAGCGGTTCAGAAGAATTGCTCCATTCCCAGCGTCCGTTGACAACTTCCCCGATAATTCGATATCGAAGTTTGTTGCCTTCTTCTGCGGAACCATCGTAAGAGAAGACGCACTTCGACGACAAAATCCCCATGACGTTTTTGACCAGACGCATATCCTGCATCCGACGAGCCAGTTCATCTCGCGGCAGCGCTTCAAGCGGCAGAGCGTTATACAATCGGTCAGACAGTTCGCACTGGCTGACATTCACCTCAACATTTATCTGCTTTTTATCCAGATTCAGCGAGCCGGAATAGGTTACCGACCGAGCGTAGTCTCCCGTCATGACGCCTACGATGTCATATTCGTTTTCCGCCTTGAGGGTCATTTTGGCTTTGATGTCGCGCAGCTCGTAAATCGCGTCGCCTTTTCGATAATCCCGAACCTGGCAATCGATGTTTGAAAGCTCAATCTCTCGAAACGGCGTGTTCTTTTTTCGCTTGATAAAATGAAGATATTGATAATTCCAGCGTTCTTTGTCAACGGGATAGAGAACCACGTCTGCGTTGCGAAGTTTGACGCGTTCTATGGAAAATCCTTTTGTTAAAATGTCTTTCAAGGAAACCGGCGCAACGATAAACATATCTTCGACCGTTACGAAATCGTACAAGCCACTTTTGGAATTCGGCAAAACCAGCTCCGACTCTTTAACCGGATTGATTTTGCAATCAATAAAAGCGCTTTTTGGAAATCGGATTCGCAAGCCGCGAAGACGAACTCCCTGACCGCGAATAAACTCCGCCGATTCGACGCTTACAGACGCATCGGGAAACTGCTCTTTGAGTCTGGAAATGACCTTGGATCGTATATATGGATTTATGTTCAGTATCGTTATGGGAATAATTATCAACGCCCCCAATCCGAGCAGCGGAATGAGACGCTTGAATATAAAACTCAGCAGCGTTGACAGAATTCTGAACATAAAAAATATAAAATTGAGAGTTGACCAAACGCTTTTAAACGCTTTGTTCGTATACGATCTCAGCGCAAAAACGTTCGTTTGAACAGCGGCGGCTGCACAACGCTAAACCTCTGACAACTCTCTATTTGATTTCCTTCTCGACGCCAATACGCATAACATCCACATCGCCGGAAGCCGATACCTAATCGACCCGACAAACAACGATTGGATGCTGCATATATATAAAACCGTTAGAATGAATAGTAGCCAAAAAAACGTTTTTTGACCAGAGCAATTTAGAGAATATATAGAGAAAATCCACAAAAGAATGTATGGAACGCCCATCGCCAGACAGACTGGTAATTTAGAAAAACTTGTTTGA
>CACXSS010000085.1 GCA_902770245.1 uncultured Planctomycetota bacterium
AAGCGAACATGTGTCAAAGACGCCTGATTCTCAGGCTATGACACGATGTCCGCTTGCGATTTTTAATATTTATCGGGCGGGAATCGTGGCGTAGACAACAAAGTTGGCGTCGTCGCCACATTCCCAGCCCGTCTCTGCGTATTCTGCGGATATTCTGCGGTCTCTGCGTTCCCTTTCCTTTTTTCGTGCAACCCAAATTTGAGCGCACCCTTGATTCTTTGCGTCCTTTGCGTTCTTTGCGGCTTAAAAATCTTCGGCGGCTGAAACAGCCGCGATCCAGCAGGACGGGCGGGCATTCCACGTTCAGGAGATTTTTGGAGGCTTCCGCCGCAAGCGTAACGTCAATTAAAACTTTGCGTACTTCGCGAACTTTGCGTGAGAATTCTTCGGCGGACTTCGTCCGCGAGCCGGGAAGGTTTATGGCTGCGTCGCAGATTTCAGCGGAACATTGGACAAGGCGGCGTCTCGCCCCCCGCGATCGTTTCAGTTCCTTTTCCAGTCGTCCTCTTTCAGAGGACGGCAGGAAAAGGTTATTTGACGATATTCTATATTATCGTTTTCCTTATTCCGTGGGTTAAAACCCACGGCTAGAAATATTGAACCGCTACGCGGTTCTAGTTGAACGCTTCGCGTACGTTTTTCATTTCTTTGCGAACTTTGCATGAGGCTTTTCAGTTACGTTGATTTGGCATACAACGTTCGCTTCGCTTACGCCCACGGGTTTACACCCGTGGCTCGCCAAAAAGTAACGGCGACGACCGAAGCCGCCGCCGTTCCCCCCAACAAAGAAAATGTTCTTTGTTCCGAATGGATTATTTATTCTTCTTACGGATTAAGAACAGTCCCATAGCGCCGAGAATGAGCAGCACCCACGTGGACGGTTCTGGAACTTCGTTGCTGCCAACAAAGTAGTCGGCATACCCGTGAATGTAGCCGCCGCCGAAACCGTTAAGCAGCGAGAACGCGCTGGTCCAAGCGTCAAATGCGCCTTCTGCCGCATAGATGGAAGCGCCGGCGCCGGATTCGTTCAGGTAGAGAATATCCAGGGCGTACTGACCTGTTTCACTCAGCGTCAGCGGAATGAATTGCAGACCGTCTGTTCCCTCTGATTCAAAAATCGTATCGCCGTTGAGCGAAATTCTGATTGGTTCGTCGTTGGCAATTGCCAGCGTGTACAATCCTGAAGATTCTACATCCAACGTTGTGAAAGCGTCAATACCAGCGTTTTCAGGTTTGAAATCTCTCAGATCGTATCGATAAAGTTTTTTATCAGGTTCCGCTCCGCCAGTAATATAATTGGCTAACGCGTCTAGCGAGTCAATGTCAGTTCCGTCCAGGGAATAGACTTCTGCGTTATACCCAGGTAAATTCTTTTTAACATCCAGATTCGCTGATTTAAGGACGTTTTCACTCGCAGCAACTTCGACTTCCGTCGGGGCGAATTTAACTTGACGAATCTGGTCAAGTTCCAAATGACTCCAGCTCGTACCGCCGTCGGCGTCAACGATTTTGAGGTAAACGGACTTGCCTTGAATGTCCTTTAAGTTCCAGAAATCGTATTGGAAATTGTTGATATTGTTGCCGGTTGCTGAAAAGTAGACTTGTTCCGTATCGGCGTCGATTAAATCGATGTGCTTGTTGTTGATGTTGTTCCCGCCGGCGATGAGGAATTCCATGATGTCGCCCTGAACGAGGAACGGATCAGACCGGAGAACGCCCGTCGTTTGTTCTTCGCCGTAGGCGGCTGTTCCTGAACTGAGGAACCCCTTTGTTCCAGCGGAAATCGTACCGGATTCGTCAACAAACCAGTTGGTTGTGGCGCTTCCGTTTCTTGAGCCGTTGGTAAAGTGTGTAACAGAATCAAGCTTGGCGCCGGAAGCGTCAATTTCGTACATGCCGTTAAAATCGCCGGCTGTGTCGAAGTTGAAATTGTTGAGCACAAGATGATGCTGCGCGGCATCGGCAATATTGCTGACTTGCGTTGTATCGGCAGTCAGGTTGGTCAAACCAATCCAGCCGTAACCATTGGTTTGACGATCCATCGCGACAACCATCAGGTTGTGTCCTTCCAAGCCCTTGAGAGGAATCGAAGCGTCAAACCAGGTTGCGGTGTTGTTTCCGGTTTTGGAAATAATATTCCCGCTGGAATCGCGAACGAAATCGCCTGTGGTTAAATCCCACAACGCAACGCCCGCTCCGCCTGAGCTGCGGCTGTTGAAATTCAAAGCTGTAGAAGAACCTGCGACTGTAAAGGCAATCGCTGCATCGTCCGGCAGTTCATTAGCAACGGTGAACTGAGGCCCCCAGAGGGCAGTTGTGTTACCGTCGTTATCGCCTTGACCATAAACTGTAGACTTTGACCCGTCGGCGATGTTATAATACGTATGCAGGCAGTATTTACTTTGATATAAACAGGCAACGCCGTAAGTTGACCCGCCGCCGGCGTACCATTCGTCGGTGTTTTTGCCCATCGAGAAATCTTCCACGCGAGTCGTTCCGCGGTTGGCGTTCATTTTTGCTTGAATTTCATCAGCAGACAGGACGCCGTCTGTAATGGAAATATCCTTCATTCTGCCGTTAAAGTAAGACGGGGATGAGTCAAACGTTTTGCCAATATCCAGATTTTTTGTTCCTGTAAAGCCGGAAGAGGCTGTTCTTGTTGCAATCTGTTCACCGTTAAGGAGAATTCGCTGCGTTTTAGAATCGGCGTCGTATTGGAACGTGAGATAATACCATTGATTAGCTTCAAGCGTTTGACTGGCGCGCAAATCGTTGCCGTAAAATCCCAAGTGCGGCTGACCGTCTCTGAGCATCAAATGCAAGCCAGCGTTATTTGCTTGAGTGGAGTTGCCGAGACGGTGTTCATATAAATCCAGGCGGACGCTGTGAACGAGCCATTAAATCCGGCGGATCCAACAGGAAGATTCGTCTTTAGATAGCCGGGAGAGCCGTAGAAAATCGCTTCTCCGTCCAGCCAGGAATGGGCGGTTTTTCCCGAGAAGGAAATCGCGGCGTTGTCAGAAGAAAAACCGGAAGTCATGGGGAAGTCGATTGTCTTTGTACCGGCGGCAACAGTCGGAACTTGAGTAGGATCGCCTTTAGCGCTCAGATAGTCAATTTGGTTGTTTCGCAAAGCGCCGGAATAAATTGCAACGTCGTCCAGGGCAATGTTGGAAAAATTTCTGACGGTTCCTTTGCTTCCGTCAAACAGAGCGCTGAAAACCAGCGACTCGTTTGTGCCGCTGCAGTCTGCAGCAGAGTTCCAAACCCGCATAATAAGTTGACCGTCCATGTACTGTTCACGGTACGTTCCGCCGAAAACAGAAATAAGATGGTGCCATTGGTTGTCGTTCAAATTTGTATTGACGCCTGGCATATTAGGCTTTGGATCGTCAACTTCGTCGTCCGCTCGACGATACGTAAACGTCGGATTTGTGCTTGTTTCATAACGTCGAACCTGATAACCGTAGTTGTTTTCGCCGTATTTGGAAATATACGATTCCCAGTTGCCGTCTGGAAGCCCTTTGACCCAGCAAGAGATTGTAAACGGCTTGCCGCCAAAGTCAAAAGAGTTTTTGTACGTTGCGCTTTCTGCGGTAACGCGAGTGTTTTTAATTTGCGCATAGGAATCGCTTTTGAAGGAGATGTAGTTGCCGGAATTCAAATGGTTGCCGGGTTCTCCGGAAATGGGATTAAACGTAATTCCGGATCCGACCAGCGTTCCGTCGTGCGTTCCCGCCGCCTGATAGCCGGAGGACTCTACGATAATTCCGCTGTCGACGGTGTCGTTGTCAAACGTCCAGTACCCGTGCAAAACGGGATCCGCCTGCGCCGTCGACGCGAAGATTCCCAACGTTGCAGCCGCAATAATGCCGGTCAGCGCAACTACATTGATTTTGTGTGTAAGTTTCATTCTGATTTGTATAAACCGGTTTAATAATGTAATGAATAATCTAAGGTTAAATAAAAATACTGTCTATATGATAACAGGTATCTATATGTACACAGTATCTGTCTATACATTATATCATAAAAATCGAATTTTTCGCAGAGCAAAGAAGAAAATTCGAAAAAAATTATGGGAATATAGATAAATTTTATCTAGTGTAAATGCAAACACTATTAAGATGGATAAAATGGCGCGAGTCAGGAAGGGAATTTCCGCTTTTTAATTAAAAAGCGTTTTTGTCGCTTTTGTACAAGATTTTGGCGCGAATGCACTCTTTTATTTAATTTTATTTCTAATATAATGAATTTTAGACAGGGGAGCGTCAATTGCCAATTGACAAGCGCTGATTCTCCCAACCCTTAACTTCCCTTTAACCCCATAGAATTCCAATGATTGCCAAAAGATTGATTACTGTTGTTTTGAGTTTACTGGCGGCGGTTCTTCCGGCGGTTTCCCATGCGGAGCCGACGGCGGAATATTATCAGCAGCGCGCCAACGAGTTGAAAGACCTCAAATGGGGCATGTTCATTTGCTGGTCTTTTAGTACGTTTTCCGGAACGGAATGGACTGACCCGGCGGGAAAAACGCCGGACTTCTTCAAGGCGACAGACGTTGACACCGACCAGTGGGCGCGAACGGCGAAAGAAGCGGGAATGGGATACATTCTCTTTTTGGCGAAGCACCACGACGGCTTTTGCTTGTGGGACACGAAAACGACGGAATTCAAGTCGACCAACTCGCCGCTGAAAAAAGACGTTTTGGCGGAATTGAGAAAGTCCTGTGACAAGTACGGAATCAAGCTGGCTTTGTACTTTTCGGAAGGGGACTGGAACTGGCCCGGCGGAGCGTATCGAAACAACAAATCCGTCAATCCGGAAATGAAAAAGGCGCAGCTGAAAGAACTGCTTACCCAGTACGGCGAGATAGAATACATCTGGTTTGATCACGCTGTCGGAACAGGCGGGCTTTCTCACGACGAAACGACGGCGTTTTGTCACGAGGTTCAGCCGCATACGCTTATCGGATTCAATCACGGCGACTGCTCTGGAGAAGTCCGCATTGGCGAGCGAGGCAAACCGTCCGCATTAGACGACGCGTCCGGCGCCGGGTACAATCGCAATGCCGCATCGTACGACAAATATCTTGTCGCCGAGTTTACCTATCCGATTCTGCCCAAACACGAGGGCGGGGCGCAATGGTTCTATTCTCTTCCCCAACACGACAATCTCTGCACGGACGCTCAAAAGATTTATCACGATTACCTTGGCGCCGTCAAATACGGCAACATTTTCAGCATTGACGTCGGTCCCGACTACAACGGCAAACTGCGCGACATCGACGTCAAAACGCTGCAGCAGGTTGGACGGATGATCAAAGAGGGCGCATTCTTCGATACAAGTCAGGAGTCAGCGCAAAGCGATTCTCGCAACTCAATAGATTGGGAATCTTTCCTCGCTCGACAAGACCTCATCTGGGAAACTCTGCCGTTAAGTTACTATGAGTCGTCTTTTCTGGGCAACGGTCTGATGGGATCGATGATATACAAACGGTCTGACAACGAGATCGCTTTTGACGTCGGACGAACGGACATTACAGACCATCGGCTGGGGAATTTCCGCATTCCTGTTGGACGTCTGCTGTTGAAAACCAAAGGGAAAATCCTCGATGGAACGGCGCGTCTGGATTTATGGAACGCTGAAACCCGCTTTGAAGTCGAAACGAGCGCCGGTCTGATTCGCTTCCGCGCCCTTGTCCTGTCACAAGAGATGGCGTTGATTATTGACGTCGAGCGGCTGGAAGGCGAACAGGACGCCGTTTTTGAATGGGAATCGGAAGATCCGCTGGTTTATCGAACCAAAAGAGCGAACATCTTTCCTGATCCGCTCAATCCGCCGGTGGAGTTTAAAAAGGACGGCGATATTTCGTACTCCGTTCAAAACCGCGTCGCTGGCGGGCAGTTTTCCGCCGCCTGGATGGAACGTTCGGTTCAAGACGCTCACGCCCCGCGCTCTCAGGTGATTCTTTCCCTTATTGACACGTTCCCGGAAACGACAGCGTCACAGATTGCCTGCGACACCGTCAAACGCGTTGCGGCGGAGGACTGGTCAAAACTTGTTTCCGACCATCGCGCCTGGTGGCACGGGTATTATCCAAAGAGCTTCGTTTCCGTTCCGAACTCTCAGATGGAAAGCTTTTACTGGATTCAGATGTACAAGCTCGCCTGCGCGACCCGTCCAGACCGTCACGTTATCGACCTGATGGGACCGTGGTACTGTCCCACCGTTTGGGCGAAAATCTGGTGGAATCTCAATATTCAGATTTGCTATCTGCCTGTTTATACGTCCAATCATTGCGACCTGGGCGAATCGTTTACCAACCTTATCGACAAGAATCGGGCGAACCTCGCTGCCAACGCCAAATTGCTCTACGGCATTGACAACGGCGCGACGCTCAACCATACGACCGACAACGACTGCATCAGCGAATACTATACAGAATACCTCAATCCGGGCGACTTCACCTGGGCGCTGCACAACTACTGGCTTCAGTATCGGTACACGATGGACAAGTCCTATCTGACAGACCGGGAGAAACACGCCTTTTTCGATATGCTCAAGGGGTCGTTCAACGTCTATAAACATGTTTTCCAGAAGGAAGCAGACGGCAAATATCACATCCCGATAATGCGTTCGCCGGAATACCCGACTAAAGCGCGGGATACGAACTATAACATTGGGCTTATTCGCTGGCTTTGCCAACGGCTGCTGGAAGTCAATCGGGAATGTAATTTCAACGATCCCCAGGCAAGCGAATGGCAGGACGTCTTGGTCAATCTGGTCGATTATCAGGTCGGCGAGAACGGTTTTCTGATTGGGAAAGACGTCCCCCAGACGGTTTCGCACCGGCACTGGTCGCACATGCTGCAAGTCTGGCCGCTGTGCGTCTATACGGCTGACGATCCTCAACATCGGGAATTGATTAAAAAGACGATGGATCACTGGACGACCGTCCAGGGCGGCAGAGAGATTTTTGGCTGGTCGCAAGCCGCCGCGGCGAGCATCTACGCCATTTTGGGCGAAGGCGAAAACGCCCGCGATTATCTTTTGAAACATCACAACAATCGGCGTTTTGTTAAATGCAATACGCAGTATTTTGAGGGCGGATGGCCTGTGATTGAATGTTCTCACGTTGCCGCCCGAGCGCTGCAGGAAATGCTTCTGCAGTCGTGGGGAAATCAGATTCGAGTCTTCCCCGCTATTCCCGCTGACTGGAAAGAAACGTCTTTCGCCAACTTGAGAACGGAAGGCGCGTTTCTCGTCTCTGCGATTCGCAAAGACGGCAAAACGTCATGGATTAAAATCGAATCCCTTGCCGGGGAGGAATGCAGAGTCGTTCCGAACTTTACGGGCGAGTTCCAATCGTCCGCGCCGGACAAGATTCACGACTTGGGCGCCGGCTTGTACAAAATCGATCTGAAAAAGGGAGAATCCGTTACACTTTGGCAGGGCGACGAAAATCAGACCGTTGCGCCTGTTACAATGTCTGACGATCAGAAACCCAATCCGTGGGGCGAAAAACTGCCGGAAAGAATCAACGTCAAAGCGAGTTTGTCTTATAACAAACCGTTCAAAGCGTCCAGCAACTGGGATAACGGCGCGTATAACGTCGCCTCAGCGTTCGACGGAAATCTGGTTTCACGCTGGGGAGCCAAACCGCATTCCCGTTCCGGCTGGATTGAAGTTGACCTGACCGAACCGATGGAGGTTAAGAAGGTTGTTATTTCAGAAATCGCATTTCCGCGAACGACGAAGTTCCAGATTGAAGTTCGGTCGAGTGAATCGGAAGAATGGCAAACAGTTTATCAGGGAACGAGAATCGATAAACAGAACTTTACCATTCAATTTGACAAACCCGTTACAGCGAGATTCGTCAGATTGAACATTCTCGAAGCCACGGAAGTCCCGACGATTGAAGAGTTCACGGTATTTTGATAGGCGAGCCGGGGTGCGTAAGCCCCCGGAAAATTTAGCACAGAATAACATGTGACATCTTTCGGAGTGCGAGAGGGAAGCGTAAGCGGAACTCTCGCTTTTTTATAAATAGAATCGCTCAAACCGGCGAGCGCAGCTCGCAACAGAAAAACGAAACCTCTTCTTGACGGCAAGCCGTCAAGTACGAAAGCGACGGCAAGCCGTCGCACTCCGATACGCGCCCCAGCTTGCCGACGATTTGAATATTTTTTTCAGAATCCCCTCGCGGCTTTGAGGTCGTTGAAGTCGCGCAGATGGTAGTCGATTCCAACGTAGTCCAGCAGTCGGCAGAACGCGCGCAGTGCGATTCCGAAGCCGTCCGGACCGGAGTACCCGCCGAACTGTCCGCCGCCTTTGACGTGCGGTTCCAGGTCGCAGAATACGCCCGGCAGACCGCGGCGTTTGAGGTTCTGTTCCATGGCGGGCAGGTACTCTTTCAGCTCGCGCATAATCGCTTCGTGACCGCTGTCGCCGCAGTCAGAGGGAACGAAGTTCCACAGGGATTCTTCGTCCACCGGACCGTCGCCGACCGGCTGCGGGTTCCGGTAATCTTTGATGTGAAGCCAGCCCAAACCCGGCAGGCACGCCCGGAATTGGTCCAGCAAATCCAGAGCCGAGTATCCCTGAACGACCAGGTTCGCGCCGTCGAAAATCAAGACCATGCCGGGGTGGTTGACTTTTTCGTAAATCTCCGCCAGCAGCCAGCCGTTCGCCCCGACCAGGTTCGGTTCAGGTTCCAGACCGAACGTCAAGTCTGAACGATGGCACGCCTCGGCAATCTGCCCAAGCTGGTCAACCGCCTGATTCATGTACGCTCTGTAGTCTTTTCCGTGCGGATGATAGAATGAGAACCCGCGAATGAGCTTGCATTCAAAGGCGTGAGCGATGTCGCAGGCGCGGGCGACGTCTTCTTTGAGATACTTGTCGAACGGGATGTAGACGTTTTTCGTGCCGTCTTCCTGATCGACCAGCTTGACCTTCCCGATGGGCGACCCGATTGAGGAGACGTTAAGCCCGTATTCGTCCTGAAGACGTTTAATCTGCTGGATTTCTTCTGCTGACAGCTTCATGACGTTCTTTGTCCCGGAGCCGTCGCCCAGGTCGACAAAACGAACGGAATAGTACTGCAATCCCATGGCGGCAAACGCGGTAAACTGCTCAACAAGGGATTTTGTTTCTGTACGGTTGACAGCTTCATCGGCGAAGCCGGAAAGGATGATTTTTGGCATGGTCGTTTCGATCAGAGTAAAAAAGTGAAAAAACGGGCAATACTGGAGCTGAAAACACGATTGATTCGCTGCAAATTGCCAGCTAATACGTTCATTCTAAACAATAATAAAACGGATTGCAATAGGGGGGAAAGAAAAATGACGCATTATTTTTACAGGTATATTGCTTTTTGTAAAAAAAGATGTAAAATAAATAAAGTGGAATTATTTCGTGTTTGTTGAACCTTTTAGCAGGGATTGAAACATATCAATTCACAAAATGAACGACCAGGATTTTTCAAACTGCAATTACGATGTTTTTATTTCCTATCGTCATGATAACAAGAGCATGGTTGAGCCGTTAGTTGAAGAACTTAAACGGTGTAACATCAGCTACTTCATCGACTGGAAGGATGTCGATTATGGCGAGAGTTACTCCACCATCATTTCCAGATCTATTTCCGCCTCAAAAGTTTTTCTTTTGTTCTGGACGAAAGACGTCAAGGGTTCAGAAGATATTGTCAGCGAGGTTGCGCTTGCAAAAAGACGAAAAAAGAAAATCATTCCCTATAAGATTGGCGATTTCAACCCCGACGATCATGATTCCCTGATTTACGATCTGGTTTCTCGCAGTTGGTATGAAGTTCCAGAACAAACTCCAGAAACTATCGTTAACGTAACTAAACGAATTCAAAGAGCGTTAGCGGAAGAATCTGCGGCGAATTCGTCGTCTTCAGAATCGGCTCCTCCAGAACCGGTTTCTCCTGTTCAGCCGTCAGTTAGCGCCAGGATCAATAAGGATATGCCCCCGCTGCCGGAAGAACTGGTTCGTCTTCAGTCAGAAAACAGAGCCATGCTTGACGCGATTACAGACGTCAAATCGTTTAAGCATGAATCTCTGGATCAAGAGAACAACGCAGTCGAGCAAGCTCAAATCCAATTTGATGAATGTAAAAAACGCAAGGATTTGAATTGGCAAAACATGCCAGAGACGATGCGGAATTCGTTAGAGAAGATTCTCGAAGAGAATCCGAACTGCTCAGAAGAAAGTCTGCCGTTTGATTTGGAGAACATGTCTAATGAACAGTATCTTGACTTTATGAAACAGTTCCACAGCGGGAGAAATTATCAAAACGCTCGAGTGAAACTGGAAAATGCAATCCGTCAGCGAGAGAAAAAACGCGATGAACTTATTGAACAGTTCAACCAGAAGATTCAGGATAACAAAAAACAGGAGAAGAGCGTAATTCAACGTTTTCTGGATGCCGCTCTGACAGCTCTCCTGTCTAAAATGCCAGGATATAACGAGTCAAAAGCTCCTTATCCTGCTGAAGACGTGATAAACCAGATTCCTCTCTTAAACAGCTACGAACTCGATTGGAAAGCAATGGAAATCAATCGACGAGCTAAAGCTCTTTGGGAAGAACGTCCATGCATAGTCGACGGCGCTAAAGAAGAGTTTATTCTTGGTCATCAGTATCTTTTGGGTTTAGGAAAACTAATTGATAAAGATGAAGCAGTAAAACATTTCCAAATTGCAGCAGAAAAAGGATATGCCAGCGCTCAACTGGAGTTGGCGTACTGTTATTACTTTGGCAACGGAGTTTTGCAAGACAAGGAAGAAGCGTCCAAATGGTTTAATATGTCTTTTGAAACGGTCCGTAAACTGGCTCAGCAGGGCGACGTCAGAGCGCAAAATCTTGTGGGCGATTGCTATAGAGACGGCTGTTGCATTGATAAAAACGAAACAGAAGCCGTCAAATGGTATCGCATGGCGGCGGAACAAGGAGATGCAGAAGCTCAAGAGTCGTTAGGTTTAGCGTTTTTGCGCGGTATGGGAGTTAACGAAGATAAACTTGAAGCCGTTATCTTGTTCCGTAAGGCTTGTGAACAGGGTTACGCTGCCGCTCAATACTATTTAGGAGTTTGTTATTTCAAGGGCGAAGGACTGCAGGAAAACAAAGCTGAAGCCGTTAACTGGTGTCGTAAAGCGGCGGAACAAGGATTGGCAGAAGCGCAACACAATCTTGGTTTTTGTTATCTCAATGGTGAAGGAGTTCCCCAGGATTATACAGAGGCGGTTAAATGGATCCTCAAAGCGGCAGAAAAAGGACTTGAAGAGGCGCAAATATCTCTTGGCATGTGTTATATCAAAGGCTTAGGAGTTCCCCAAGATAATACAGAGGCTGTTAAATGGAACCGCAAAGCGGCTGAAAAAGGATATGCAAAGGCGCAATGGATTCTTGGGCTTTGTTATTCCAATGGAAATGGAGTTCTCGAAGATAAAGCAGCGGCTGTTAACTGGTACCGCAAATCGGCAGAACAGGGATTTGCAGATGCACAATACTACCTTGGTATGTGCTATCTCTGTGGCGATGGCGTTTCTGAAAACAAATCTGAAGCGGTTAATTGGTTCTATAAATCAGCTGAACAAGGGAATGCTATTGCACAATATTACCTTGGTTTGGCTTATCTCTATGGCGATGGCATATCTGAAAACAAATCTGAAGCGGTTAAATGGTTCCGTAAAGCGGCAGAACAGGGCTTGGCTGATGCGCAAAACCAGCTTGGCTTTTGTTATTCTTTGGGAGACGGCGTTCCTGAAGACAAAGCTGAAGCGGTTAAATGGTTCCGTAAAGCGGCAGAACAGGGACTGGCTGAAGCTCAATATTGGCTTGGTATGTGCTACTATTCTGGTACAGGCGTACAAGAAAACGATTCCGAAGCAATGAAATGGATTCTTAAAGCCGCTGATCAGGGTCATGAAGGGGCTATGTACTACATTCATAAAAACGGGTAAAGCAAGGGGGGCTGTTCAAATTTCTTATTTATATATAATTAAAAATAAGAGTTAAAAAGCGAAAGACGTGGCAAGCCGGGAGACGTTATCGCCCGGTTTTGCAGTTTGAAATTACATCTATTATTCATAGGTCATACCCATGTCCGAAGAAAACCTGAACGAAGCGAAAGAAACAAAAGACTTTATCCGTAAAATTGTCGAAGACGATTTGGCGTCCGGCAAGCATAAACAGACAATAACCCGATTCCCGCCGGAACCGAACGGCTACTTGCACCTGGGGCATGCCAAGTCCATTTGCCTCAATTTTGGAATCAAGCAAGAGTACGGCGGACGCTGCAATCTCCGTTTTGACGATACCAACCCAACCAAAGAGGACGTCGAGTACGTCGATTCCATTATGGACGACATTCATTGGCTCGGCTTTGACTGGGACGAATTGCATTATGCGTCCGACTACTTTGATCAGCTCTACGAATGGGCGGAAAAGCTCATTCTGGACGGCAAAGCCTACGTTGACGAGCTGACGCCGGAGCAGATGAAAGAGTATCGCGGCACGCTCACCGAGCCGGGCAAACCCAGCCCGTATCGCGATCGTCCGATTGAAGAGAACCTCGATCTGTTTCGACGCATGAAAGCCGGCGAGTTCGAAAACGGACGCTATACGCTCCGGGCGAAAATTGATCTCAATTCGCCCAATATCAACATGCGCGACCCGATCATGTACCGCATTATTCATCAGTCCCATCACCGCACGGGCGACAAGTGGTGCATCTACCCGATGTACGACTTCACCCACGGGCAGAGCGATTCCATCGAAGGGATTACGCATTCGCTGTGCACGCTGGAGTTTGAGAACCATCGCCCGCTGTACGACTGGTACTGCGAAAACCTGGGAATTTACCATCCGCGCCAAATTGAATTCGCCCGCCTTAACCTGACCAACACTGTTATGAGCAAACGAAAGCTGTTACAGCTGGTTCAGGAAGGGCTGGTTTCCGGCTGGGACGACCCGCGCATGCCAACCATCTGCGGAATTCGCCGTCGAGGCTACACGCCCGAGGCGATTAAACTCTTCTGTCAGAAAATCGGCATGAACAAGATGGAAAGCCTTGTCGAAATGGGTTTGCTGGAACATTGCGTTCGTGAACATCTCAACAAAGTCGCCCCGCGCGTGATGGCGGTTCTCAATCCGCTCAAGGTTACCATTTCCAACTGGGAAGAAGGCAAAGTTGAGTATCTTGAGGCGATTAACAATCCTGAAGACGAGTCGGCGGGAACGCGTCAGGTTCCGATGTCACGAACCATTTACATCGAAAAGACGGACTTCATGGAAGAGCCGGTCAAAGGCTATTTCCGTCTCGCACCGGGCAAGGAAGTTCGACTTCGCTGGGCGTACTACCTCAAGTGCGAAGATTTCGTCAAAGACGAAAACGGCGAGGTTGTCGAGCTGATTTGCACGTATGACCCGGAAACCAAAGGCGGGCAGTCGCCCGACGGTCGCAAGGTCAAAGGGACGATTCACTGGGTTGACGCTGCCTCGGCTATCGACGCGGAAGTTCGTCTGTACGACAAACTGCTGCTGTGCCAGAGCCTCAGCGACGTTGAAGGCGACTGGCTGGAACAGCTCAATCCAGACTCCCTCAAAGTTCTCACCGGCTGCAAGGTGGAACCGGCGCTGGGAACCGTCCAGCCGGGCTATCGCTGCCAGTTTGAACGCACCGGATATTTCTGCTGCGACCCGGACTCGACCCCGGAAAAGCTGGTCTTCAACCGCACTGTCAGTCTGAAAGACAGCTGGAAACCCGCGAAGGGAAACTGACAATTCGTCAATTCTAAAGATTAAACAGCAAAGCCGATGGCGAAATCGTCATCGGCTTTTTGTTACACGTTTCATTTCTCCGGCGGCTTCTTCTTGTATTTCTCGCTGCCAGGAACGTTCAACATCGACATGAAAGCTATAAACAGCATAAAAACAATAAATGCAATCATCGCTATGAAAACGCCTTTTTCTGTTGAACTATTTTCTGGCGAGCAAAAATAGTCGGCTAAATAAGCTATGGCTGCTAAAATAAATATTGTGCTACAGCCAATATGAGTCCAAATTTCAAAAGGCGTTACGGATTCGTTTGTCTCGATATGATGCGTCTTTTCTTTATGCGGATTAACTTTTTTCTTTGAGCTTGTGTCGTTTATAATGGTTACATTACTTGTTGAACTGCTTGACGACCAGGTTCCGTTAACGTGAGTTTCGTTTTTAGTTGACGAGTTTGTAGAATAGGAGTAATTACCATCCGGCGTATCGATATGGATTGTAACGTTATTGTGAACGTTCCCGTCCTGTTGATTTACACCTTGATTAAATATCTTGGGAAACTTCTTATTAAAGACCTCGTCAAATATTGCGTTTATCTTCTCATTTTCCTCATCGCTGAGGTTTTCATTATGAAAAGTATTTCGGGTTGTTACTTTCGGCATTGATGGCGCGAGTTCGTCAACGGCGCCGCCAATCCAGGAGATGAGCTTTTTCAAATTGAACGACGAGAAATTCTCAACGGGAACCTGTTTTGCCGTTCCGTTGTCGATAATGGTTCTTGTCGTTTCGACTGCCGCGACGGGAATCACGGCAAAGTTGGGATTTTGGATATATCGCCCATGCAGTTGCGGAAAGTTCGCCCGAAGGTACTCCAGCAGATTGTTGTCGTATTTGGCTTTGAGTTCGTCGCGGTACTTGTCGAACTGACTTAATACGAGAGCCGTCTTTCGAGGAAAATCCGCTTTCTGATTGAGAACGTAAAACATCTGGTCGACGTCCAAGGAATTCTCCAGCGCCTGTTTGGGCGAACGTCCCAAGACGTCTTCCATATTGACCAGG
>CACXSS010000086.1 GCA_902770245.1 uncultured Planctomycetota bacterium
TTGGAAAAAAAGAACGTCAAAAACAGTTAGTAATGTTATCAAACAAACAATCACGTTTATGCTCGAAAATCCTAAACGTAATACACGAATAACAGACCCCTTATTGTATGACCGTCTCAATAAAAGGCAATTATTACAAGCAATAATTGTTTCCTCTTAAGTTGATACTTATGGGGTTGAAACCCACGGCTAGAAACATTCAACCACTGACGTGGTTGGGCGGGCGGGACGCCCGCGAACCGGGATCAACCGTGTGCAATTGCCGGAAAATTTGCGCGCGCCCTTGCGTCCCTTTGTTTGAAAAATGAATATAATCGCGGCGATTATATTTCTCAATTTTGGTTCTCTTTGAGTTCCTTGATTTCTTCTTGTTCTTTATTTTTCTTCATTCTTTCCTGCCACTCTTTGTCTACTTCGTCATCATGCTCTTTTTTAAGTGTAATGGCTTGCATGAATCGTCTAAATGCAGGACAGTTCTTATTACTCTCTTCATAATCCCAACTGATAAAATGCGTACCAGCTTTATCATTATTATCTAAATATGGAGTTGTAATAAGTACGCCATCTTCGTAGATACAGTCGCCTACTGAACAATTAAATTGTGTAAAACCAAAAAGATAATCAAGCCAACTTTCATGAGCATCAAACAATAATTTCACATCACACTTTCCAAGTCTTCTAATGCTATCTGGTCGATTAACACTTTGATAATCCAATGCTTCAAAAAACGATTTACATCGTGTAACCTTGAGATTTTTCAATTCGCTGGCGTGTATTCGATAATTTAATGAAAATTCAATATAATAATCTTGAATATCGCCCTTTTCCCATTTGTGTAGCAAATCTATGCAACTCTCTTCATGATAAATATATGAGCAAAAAAATGCAAGCGTTATAACAAAATAAACTAACAACAGATAGAAACAAATGTTTTTAAAACGTCCCATAAGTCTTATACCTTATTTCAAAATTGGGTCAATTACTAATAATAATTTGCACAATGCAAACTATTTTCTGAATATTTTAATTATAGCGCTAAAACCGTTTTGGTTCAAGAGGGCTTGTCATTTTTTTTGAAATTATTGTTTTTTCTCGATTATTACTAAACAACGCGTATACTATTCGTGTTGGCTTGGGGGTGTCCTGGTCTCTTCCAGATGTTCTCCAGATTCACAGCTGCCGGATGAACCATAAATAACCTTCATACATATAATAATCGCGCATAAGTTATATATGAAAAACGAAACGACGGGAATCCATTTGATAATGAAAGCCTGGATAGAAATTGCATTGTATTCTGACGGTAAATGGAATAAATATTCTATGAACAAATCATATTGTATCAAATTATCGCTGTTAAATATTAAAAAGGCAAAAAAAGCGCCTAAATAATGCATAACTAAGATAAAAAATATTAGCCGTAAATCACGACAAAGTAATTTTGCATATAAGGGATAGATTAACAGAAGAAAAAGAAGACAAATATATCCCAATGGAATAGAAAGGCTTGCTGGACCATATAAAAGTAAAAAAGGCAAGCAAGTCCCATGCCCTCCCCCAGTCCAATTAATACACGACCAAAGCGGAACAATGGACATTATCAATCCGATCACAATAGAAAGAATGGTTTTATTTAACGCTTTCATGATTTTCTGGACTTTCCTTTGTAAATCTCGACGCCGAAGTCTCTCTATTCCCTGCTCCCGAACGACTGTAAACCAGCTTGAGCAGGGGAAGCAGTAAAAGAAAGGGCGCCAGGCACAAATACAGTTTCAAATAACGGCAGCCTGGCGGGAAATAATGCGTCCCGCGCAGTCGATAATAGCCGCCGGCTTTTTCGAGTTGTAGATTCTTGTCGTCGATCTTTTTACTGGAATAGCAAGTTCCAGTATGAGCGCCGGCGTTATCTGACCATGTAAAACGATTGACATATATTGTTTGTTCTTCCTGAACCGTTGTGTCGAGGTCCAGGCTGGAATTGAGAACCGTTGGGCTGGACTGTTCTGTCGTCCATATAGGCAAATAGTCCGGCAACCGCGGCGAACAGCCAAGCAGAAACAATACGGTAACTATAACAAACGCCTATAACGACAGCTTTGCGTATTGATTGAGATTTGAACGAAACGATATAGAATCGTTTAGGTTAATCCGAACGTTTGACTTTTTATGAGTTATCGCGGCGCAATCCTGATTTACTTCTATAATATCGTCAAAACAGATAAGCGGATAACAGTCCTCCGGCTGATTAGGATTTACAAGTATCAATAAATCATTGTTCTTTAGACCGTTCTGAATGTGATAAAGCAAGTATCGCGAAATGGAAGAACGCAGCGAGACGGAAACCAAGTACTGTTTGCCGTTGAGTTGATACGACAACTTTGGATTTGAGCTATTCGAATCTTTCTGGAAACGTCCTTTAACAATTGACCCGTTTCGGAAAATATACCATGTTTTTAATAAAAAGATCGCATAGACCACAAATAACATAAACAGAACGTATAGCGTGCCTATTCCGATTATTGTCAGCTCCCTAACTTTACAATTCTTGTATACGCCGGCGTCTGAATTCGCGATGCGATAATAACCGTAGGAAGAACGTTCCAAGGCAACTTTTTCGTTCCTGGCGTGTAGTTTATTTGTATAAGAATAATCGACAATCGTTTCTTTAGATGATGCGTCAAAATAAGAAAACGTTGTCTTATAGCAGTCTTTATAACTGGAATCTGGCTGAGAGTCTGTTACAAATCCTGTTTCGCCCGTTTCATACCACGAGTAAATAACGGCGTCTGCATACAGAATATATAAAGGCAGAAATTCAAACAAAAATAACAATATGGCTTTTATCGACGTCAATCTTGACGTTATTGAAAGCAAGGCGCGTATTGTTATTGTTCGCTTCATGATTTCTTTATCGCGTCCAGGATGGATGCAACCCTTGTAACCGGGCGACCTTAGCCCCTGGAATGACACATAATAAAACAATCGATAAACCCCCTTTTCTTCCCACCCAGCGCCGTTTAACCATCAAACGTGAACGACATCGTATCAATACAAATCATCGTTAATTTGATCATAAAAATAATCAACGAAACTATCTGCCAAGACAGAGTCGAAACACGCATTGAAGTAGTCCCATGCTATAACTTTTCCATCAGGATCGCGAGTGTCAATACAATGATAGAAGTCTTCATCTACGTAGATTACCGTATAGTAAAGCGGCAGGTTTGTGCCATTATATGGCGATTCAGCTGGTAAACGAGCCTCAAGTGTATCACGTATAAGCCATGATGTTATAAGCTTATCGGTTAATTTTGTTCCAATACCATAAATTTCGTATGGTATACCGGATTCGATGTATCCCCATTTTAATATAAAATGACGATAGTCTTCGGGAAACTTTATGCCTAAAAGCGCTTCAGCTATTAAAATAGAATCCTCTTTGGGAGGATCGCCCCATGTACGCAGAGAAGTTAATTCATTTTTCTTCTCTGGATTCTTGTCAATCAATTCCACAACTTCTTCAAATGTATGATGTTTCATTTTAGCGAACTCCTTTCTCATGTTGTCTTAGACGATCCGCGTCCAGAAAGGATTAGAATGAATGCGGCAGGGGACTGCCGCGAACCGGGCTCATCCGTGTGCGTGTACTGTTCAAAGCGTAATTCCGTTCGCTTTGCGAACTCCATTACCGCCTTTCATTTAATGGCTCTCTAACAAAATCTGTGGGTAAAAATCCACAAAAAACAAAATAAAGGTGGACATTTTCTCAAATTGTTATATAATACTTTTTTTGACAATTACAACAATAGGAGTCAATGTCCAATGATTAGTATATTCAATTCAACGACTCATTGCAAGGGGTTTGTAGCTATAAAACAAGAAAAAGATTACAAAAAAAGACCGTAAGAAAAAGCTATTAGGTTTGGCAGCGACAAAACGCTGTAAACCGCTTTATTTCATACTCGTGGGAAATTGCCTGAAACGGGAACTTACCCATAGATTATGTTAGAGAGCCATAAAACTCGACGTCGAAGGCGAACTGCGTAATTCCGTTCGCTTCGCGAACTCCATTACCGCCTTTCATTTTCCGTGGGTTTCACCCACGGCTAGAAACATTGAACCGCTACGCGGTTCTAGTTGAACGCTTCGCGTCCGTTTAAATTTCTTTGCGAACTTTGCGTTCTTTGCGGCTTAAAATTTGGCGGGCTATT
Organism: uncultured Planctomycetota bacterium; assembly: GCA_902770245.1. Taxonomy (GTDB): domain Bacteria; phylum Planctomycetota; class Planctomycetia; order Pirellulales; family Thermoguttaceae; genus RUG11551. The sequence goes on from CACXSS010000086.1 coordinate 4,212, forward strand.
GCCCGCCTTGAAAAAACTTAGGTCGCCAGCAAGCTGGCTCCCTTTTAGAGAAGTTTTTTCAAGGTAAATAATATGAGGGGAAAACCCTTTTTGAAAAAAAGGTTCTTCCCCTCAAACTCCCCTTTCCAAAAAACTTTAGTAAGGGGAGAAAAACATAGTATTAGCAATAATCAAAGCGACCAACGGGAGCGGTTATAATACGTCTCGCGCGGCAGCGCGGATTGGGAGCGGCGCCTCGCCGCCGGCGATAATCCGTTTAATCCGTAAAATCCGTGAACGAGTTGACCTGCACTCAACCAATGAAGAGCGCTTGCGTAATTGCTAATTGCTAATTGAAAATTGCTAATTCCCCAAGAACTGCAACCCCAGCGGAATCCAGAACAGCGTCGTGAGGATGGAAAGCAGGTTTGTTACAATAACGCAGCGCAAGGCGGTGGGCGGGTCGCCGTTAAACTGTCTTGACCAGACAAGGCACATAATCGCCGACGGCATCGCCGCCTGAACGATTAGAATGCGCTGCAAATCAACGTTAACGGTAAGGTATTTCGCCCAAAGTATAAACAGAATCGGGACGAGAATAAGCCGAATCAATATCGTGCTGTTAATCAGCTTGAACGAGTTCCAGACTGACAAAGTCGAAACGGTTTGCGCTTCAATCCCGGCTTCGCGGGGTTTAAACTCGTCGTACATGATTCCTCCGACCAGCAGCAGCGACAGCGGAATCATGCTCTGGTTGAGCCACGTCATTGACGTTTCTATACATTCCGGCAGCTGGTTAGACCACGGCAGATAATTAAACAGCAGTGCGATGTACACGCCGATCATCGCCGGGGCGCACAGCTGGCGAATCGACTCTTTCACAGCGTCTTTGCTCAACGCGGCGACGGCAATCGTCCACATCCCGATTACCGTCCCGACGTTGAAAACGAACAGCACGCCCAGCGTTTGAGAGTTAAACAGCAGAGCGCAGAGAGGAATGGGAAGAAATCCGTAGTTGAACAGACAGTTGCACATTACGAACGTCCGCTTTTGCGTGTCGCTTTCCAGACCGGTCAACGGGCTAAAAAATCGGACGTACAGCCGCGAGACAACCATCCCAACGGCAATCGAAATCCAGCCGATAAACACGACTTCCAGCACGAAAAGCGGATTGGCGAGGTTCTCGTTCCCACGAATCGACATAAACGTCGCCGCCGGATAGAGAACGTTCATCGTCAAGTCGGTCAAGGGCTTGTCCGCCGCCGGCGTGAGCCATTTGACGCGCCGCATAAACGCGCCGATGAGAATCACAATCAGGATCGCCAGAGTCGCCTGAAAGGTAATCGTCAGTATATTTAACATTTCCGGGGTTAACATGCCAGACGATTATACAGAGGAACGAGTTTTTGTCAATCGGCAAGGCTTGTTCCCCATCGCTTCAGTATCTTTTTCTCTCGCCCCCCGTGAAGGGAGCAAGAGAAAAAGAGTATTTGACGATGTTTATTTTATTCGTCCTTGTTTTCCGTGGGTTTCACCCACGGCTACTAATATTGAACCGCTAACGCGGTTCTGGTTGAACGCTTCGCGTCTGTTTTTCATTTTTCTCGCAACTCGCAACTCGCAACTCGCAACTATTAGCCGCCCTTTTTTCTTTAAAAATCCGAATCCCCCCTGCTCCGTTCTTGACTTTTCATTTCGTCCCGGTTAGAATAAAAGAAAAACGAACGATTCATTTGTATACCATAACAGGAGTCAAAGACCATGAAAAAACGCAAATCCCTTTCCCGCCGTCTGTTTTTGGGTCAGTGCGCCGCCGCGCCGTTTATTGTTTCTCAGCTGGGTAACAGCCAAACCTGTCGGGCGGAAGACGCAGTTCCCGAACCGACGCCGTCCGACAGTCCGGAAACCGGCAAGCCGTACGCGGGCTGGAAAGAGGGCGATCTCGATCTGCATTTCATTTATACGGGACGGTCGGAATCGTGCTATCACATTTTCCCGGACGGCACGTCTATTCTTATCGACACCGGCGACCTCACCCCTCGCCCCGGCATTCCCGCCCTGCCCAATCAGACCAAACGCGCTGGGGAATGGGTGGCGCGGTACATCAAGCAAGTCAACCCGGCGGGCGACCACGTCGATTACATGATGTGTTCGCATTTCCATTCTGATCATTGTGGGTACGACAACAATAACGTCGAAAAGACGTCCGGGCGCGGGGAAGATTACCGTCTTTCCGGATTGGCGCAAGTGGCGGAATACATTCATTTTGACGAGGTCTTTGACCGCTCGTATCCAGATTACACCGCGCCTGTTACAGCAATGCGTCAGGGCGAGATTCGCAACTGGCTCAAATTCGTCCAGTATCAGGAAAAGGCGAACGGGCTGAAACGAACGCCGTTTGTCGTCGGACGCGGGAATCAGATTGTTCTCAAAAAATCGCCGGACAAGTTCAAAGGACTCTTTCAGGTTCTCAACGTCTGCGGAAACGGGACGCTGTGTACGGAAGCCCCGAAGCCGGAAGACGAGTTCAATCCGGAGATTCAGCTGGCAACGGAAAACCAGTTTCTCAAGTACCCGCACAACGACAGACCCGGCGCGAACGAGAACCTGTTCAGCATCGGGTTCCGCCTTTCTTACGGGAAGTTCCGATTCTTTACCGCTGGCGACTACAGCGGCGTTGTAACAGACAACGATGGCAACGACATCGGCTACGAAGCCATGACCGGGAAAATCGTCGGGAAAGTCAACGTCTGCAAAACGAACCATCACAGCTACATCGACGCCATGCGTCCGGAATTCGTCAAAGAAGTTCAGCCGCGCGTTTATGTTACAAACGTTTGGGACTCCTGGCACGTCAACATGAAAACGAGTCCCATTATGACGTCGCGCGAACTCTACGAGGGCGACCGGTTGATCTGCCCAACGTATTACGGACCGAAAGACCCGGCTTTGATGAACGCTCAGCCGTGGGCGAAAGACATCGTCAAGATCGGCGGACACGTGGTCGTCAAAGCCTATGACGGCGGAACGAAGTACAAGGTCTACTATCTCACTGCCAACGACGAATCCATGATCGTCAAAGCCGTTTACGGTCCGTGGGAAGCATAGAATAGCCTTTAGCCGCCAGCTTCTAGCTATTAGCTTTTCAATGCGGGTTCATTCATTATCAGCTAAAAGCCAGGGGCTAGAAGCTAAATACTCGCAACTATAAGGAGTCAATTATGAAAAAACGCAAATCCCTTTCCCGGCGTCTGTTTTTAGGACAGTGCGCCGCCGCGCCGTTGGTCGTTTCCCAGCTGGGGTCAAGTCAGATATGTCACGCTCAGGACGCCGTTCCCGAGCCTACGCCGTCGGACAGTCCGGAAATCGGCAAGCCTTACACAGGCTGGAAAGAAGGCGAGCTGGACTTGCACTTTATCTACACCGGCGCGACGGAATCTGCATTCCATATTTATCCGGACGGGACGTCCATGCTGCTCGACACCGGCGACTGGGCGCATCGAGACAACACTGTCATGCTGCCTGATACAAGCCGCCGTTCGGGCGAATGGGTGGCGCGGTACGTCAAACGGGTCAACCCGGCGGGCGACCACGTCGATTATATGATGTGTTCTCACTTCCACGACGACCACTGCGGCGGGAACGACAAGTACCACGCCGGCATGACCTCCGGTCGAGGGGAAGACTACCATCTTTCCGGCTTGGCGCAGGTGGCGGAATACATTCATTTTGACGAGGTTTTTGACCGCTCGTATCCGGACTATGACGCTCCCGTTACAGCCTGGCGTCAGTACGAAACCCCAAACTGGGTGAAGTTCGTCCAGTATCAGGAAAAGGCGAACGGACTCAAGCGCACGCCGTTTGTCGTCGGGCGGGCGAATCAGATCGCCTTGAAAAAAGACCCGGAAAAGTACAAAGGACAGTTTCAGGTTTTCAACGTTTGCGGGAACGGCGCCGTCTGTCTGGAACCGCCCAAGCCGGAAGACGAGTTCAACCCGGACGTTCAAGTTCCAACGGAGAACCTGTTTGTGAAGTATCCGCATAACAACAAAAAAGGCGCCAACGAGAACCTGTTTAGTATCGCCATTCGCGTTTCGTACGGGAAATTCCGGTTCTTCTCCGGCGGCGACATCAGCGGGACGGTTTTAGACAACGACGGCGCAGACGTTGGTCTGGAAGCTATCGTCGGGCGCACGACTGGAAAAGTTGCCGTTTGCAAGGCGAATCATCACGGGTTCATCGACGCCATGCGTCCAGAATTCGTCAAAGAAGTTCAGGCGAAGATTTACGTTCCCAACGTCTGGCATCCGATGCACGTCAATAAGAAAACCGTCCCAATTATGCTTTCGCGAGAACTGTATCCCGGCGACCGGCTCATTTGCCCGACGCTGTACGCACCCCGCGAGGCAGACGTCATCAACGCTCAGCCGTGGGCGAAAGACATCGTCAAGATCGGCGGACACGTGGTCGTCAAAGTCTTCGACGGCGGCGCGAAGTTCAAAGTCTATTACCTCACCGCTAACGACGAATCCATGACGGTTAAAGCGGTTTACGGACCGTGGGAATGTTAAATGCGGAATGCGGAATTCGGAATGCGGAATTATCGCAAAGCGTTCCTCAATGATTTACATAAGACAAAGAAGGCGTCCGATAACGGGCGCCTTCTTTTTTGTTTTTGGATTAATTATCTCGTCTTACTTTTCCAGAGCTTTTGTAATCAGGTCAGCGGCTTTGACGCCGGACTTGATCATGCCGCCGAAAATCGGTCCCATGCGGTATCCGCCCATGACGTTGTTGGCGCTCATGCCGGAAGCGAACAGACCGGGGAAATACTCTCGGGTGTTTTCAACCGTGGAGACTTCTCCGGAATCCGCCCACATGGGCTTTTCTCCCAAAATGCCGCCGGTCGGAGTGTCGAGCTTGATCTGGGCTTTGCGAGTTGCCAGATTGATAACCTCGCACGGATGCCCTGTTCCGTCGAGGACGCATTTGGCGGTTACCATCAACGGGTCGACGAACATTCCCAACTTCTGAACCGGTCCCCAGTTGAGAACCAGCCCGCTAACGCGCCCGTCTTTGAAAACGACGTCTTCCACCGCCATGGAATTAAAGACGACGGCTCCCGCCTTGATAGCGGAGAAAATCAAACCGCTTGCCAGTTCGACGGAATCGACGGTGTTGTATCCCGGCGCGTTGTCCACAGGTTTGTGACCAACGCCGATTTCGTCCAGAATGTCCAGCACGTCGTCCTGAACGACTACGTTGTTAAACAGCATCCCGCCGCCCCAAACGCCGCCGCCGGGCGCCAAATGACGCTCGAAGACTGCAACCTTCTTCCCGCGTTTGGCGAGAATTCGAGCCGCCGTCAACGCAGACGGACCGCCGCCAACCATCGCGACGTCGACTTCCAAATTAGACAACAGCTTAGAGCTGTAGGACTCAATGATTGCTCGAGAAATGATGTTTTCTGAAAGAGCCATAACATTTTCCTTTCATTAAAAAATGAAGGAAATTGCGGAGCAAAGATGATTCCAGAACGTTCAACAGAACGCTCTGGAACAGTCTAAAAATCAAATTAAATTGATGGTTAAAAAATCTAAAAGCTCACGTAATTTCCTACGCCGGCATTACCCGGATCAGGTTCAAAGGGTGCATCTCAGCCTCCCACCGCGGGAAGCGCCCCAATACAAATTCGCTTAAAATATGTTGTTTACGTCTGCTAAACGCAGGACAGGTTAAAAGTTCGTTTCGCCCAAGGGCTGACGGTCCATGGACAGGTTGAGGAAATCCCAAACCTTCAAGTCCGTAATTTTACTCGGCTTGGATGTTGAAATTCCAGTCGATTTTTGAATGCTGTTGGAAATGGCGTGAACGCTTCCGTCGCAAAACGCGACATTGACCATGCCGGAATGGGCGGAACGCGGAGCCATCTGAATGACGTCGCTGCCGGGAGTACACGGCATTTTCATTTCCCCCAGTTTGACAGCGCTGATCTTGCCGGTAACTTTTGAACAGGCGGAGAATTTGTCGCCATCGTAGCTCGAACCGGTTTTGTATACCGCGTTAGGTCCGTTGGCTTCGCTGCCCCAGCCGTGGCGAGAGCAAACAGACGCCGGACCGATAGCCCACGTGCCGCGAACGTCGTCTTCGGTAACGCCGGCTCGAAGTTCCAGAATCAAAATTGTGTTGCTGGCGCCGTCTACAATTTCGGCATTCGTGCAGGAACGCATCGGTCCCATAACGCCCTTATAGTAACGATCCTGCCATAACTCCTTTTTGTACATTTCTGTCAACTTGCCCAATCCAACGTTGGCGCCGTAGTTGGTTCTTCCCCAACCGATAGTATCAGACGCTTTCATGATGTATTTTTCTCCGGCGTTTGGATCAGACGGGCACTGGAAAGCCTTAATATTAACGTCATGCCCCGCGTTTTCCAAATTGAGGGAAGCGTCTTCCAGATTTCTACCCTGAGTGGTGGATGTTTGCCCCGTTCGACCTCTTCCAGAACCGGAAGATGTTGAAGTAACGCCCTCGTACATTTTCTCTTGAAGCCAGTCGTACAGAGGCGTCTGTTCGATAAACGGCATGATGTTGATAATCCAGTTTTCTCTCAAACCGCTGGTTGTAGACGCCGCTGAAGCTGCCGAGTTGATGGCGGATTCGTTAGCTCCTGCGTAGTTGATAGCGCAGGGATAACACTTGTTTTGGCTTTCGTAGCTGTTGCACGCCAAAGCCAACTGTTTGATGTTATTTTGACAAGTCATATTTCTGCCCGCTTCTCGCGCCGACTGAACAGCCGGAAGCAGAAGTCCAATCAACACGCCGATAATGGCAATAACAACCAACAGTTCAACCAGAGTAAAACCCCGTCTGACTGCCAAAACATTTGCGTCTCGTTTCATGGTATAACCTCTCTTGAGAAAATAATGTACATTTGCCCAAAAAGAACAAAGCGTCTTCATCTAGTATAATTATAAATCATTATTAATAAAAATACAAGGGGGGATTGTAGACAAGCGTCCATTTTTTAAAGAATTTTCGGGAATCTTTTATGTTTAGGCAGTAGGCAATAGGGAGTAGGGAATCTGCCGCTTGCGTCAACTCCTCACTCCTCACTCCTCACTCCTAACTATAATGCCCCCCTTGTTCAGGAAATATCGATTGCTATAATAATTATTATGGAAACAGGAATTATCGATTACGGCATGGGCAACCTCCGAAGCGTCCAGAAGGCGTTTGAACGAGTCGGGGCGAAGGCGGATTTTATTCGGTCGGCTGAAGAAATCGCCAGCGCTGAGAGAATCGTTCTGCCCGGCGTGGGCGCGTTCAGAGACGCTATTGCAGAACTGCGGCGGCTGGAACTCATCGAGCCGATTCGTCAGGCGATTGCGTCCGGGAAACCGTTTTTGGGAATTTGCCTCGGATTGCAGATGCTCTTTGACGTCAGTTACGAAAACGGCGAGTACGCCGGCTTGGGCGTCGTTCCCGGCGAGGTTGTCAAGTTCGACCTGCCTGAGCAGTACACGGTTCCGCACATGGGCTGGAATCAGGTTCATTTCGCCAACGACGCCCAGGAAAAATGCCCGCTGTTAAAGGGAATTGAGAATAATTCCTGTTTTTACCCTTAAACGGCGAAAATTCCACAAATACCATGCATAAGGCATGATATTGAAAATATTTCTTTTCTGGTTCTTGTAGAACTCGTATTTTCTTAGGCATTTTACCAATAGGTTGGGGAGGTAATCGTCTGACCGAAACATCCATTTAATAAACATTGGCTCTAAAAACAAAGA
>CACXSS010000087.1 GCA_902770245.1 uncultured Planctomycetota bacterium
TTGTCCCCTCATGTGAAGAGGGGAGTAAAGAATAATTGGATCCGTTTCTGAAACCTATGGTTTCGAGGTGCAATATCATAGGTATTGGAGTCTAAAACCATAGGTATCGCAAAGCAAAACCTACAATCCTAAAATTTGAATTCACAAAACTGGCGCAACATACACGGATTACGCTGGAAAAGCCTTTGTATAATTGGCTCAATCATAAAGACCTTGACCGTCATTTTTGTCTGTTTTGGGCAAACGAACCGTGGTCCAAAAACTGGGACGGCGGGGATTTGCAAGTAATTATGCCGTGGGAAGTTCGTCCTAATGATGAAGAGCTGTTTCTCAACGACTTTTTGCCTTTTGCTCAAGACGATCGATATATTAAAATCGATAATAAGCCGTTACTGATCGTTTACAAACCATGGAAAATGTCACGAGAGCGTTTTATTGCCTACTTTGACTACGTTCGAACGGGATTGATCCAGCATGGTTTTAACGGTCTGTATTTGATGGGCGTTGAAAATAAACTTTGCGACCATGAAAACGATTGGTCGTTGGATGGTTTTATTGAATTTCCGCCATCTAACATGTACAGCGCTGCTGACGTTGAAGATATTCCAATTGCCGCCAAGGGCGCGTGCGCTACAATTTTCTCAATGGAAAGATATATTCGAGAAAAACAATATCTTTTTGACTGTAACTATAAACTATTTAGAGGTTTGTTTGCAACTTGGGATAACTCGGCTCGAAAAGCTTTTTCCGATGGCGCTATTTATGGTGGAATTACCTATGAACTCTATCAGGTTTGGTTAAAAGACTTGATTCAGTATACTCAACAACACAATACGCCGCAAGAACAGTATGTCTTTATAAACGCATGGAACGAGTGGGCTGAAGGCGCTCATTTAGAACCAGATTGCCGCTATGGATATAAGTGGTTACAGGCGACGAAAGATGCGTTGGAATCAATGAACAAATAGTTTTCTGTAGATTGTCAAATAACCGTATAATCGAAACAGTTTGGGACACAGATAGAGCCACAAAGAGATTGCGCGGCTGGCAGTTGAATCGCGCCCTTGAACGATTTGTTTCATCATCCAATTGTTGTACAGTCCGTCCCAATTCGTAATCTGCGACGACTTGACGAAGTCCCGAATCACTTCCAAATAACGCGGTCGAAGCGATGCCGGCAAGTCAATCCAGTTGTATCGAATAAAAGTCAAATAGGCGAACTTAAACAACTTTTGGTTTTCTTCCCAAAGATTATGACGTTGAAGAAAATAAAAAATATGTTCGTATGTTCGAATGCTGTCGAAATATTTATCGCCATAAAGTTCGGGATTTTCTTTAAGTTTACCAATTAAAGAAACATTATTTAAATTATAATTATATAAATTCGCCGGCGAATAATAAACTGATGCGTTACCGTTCATCGCTTTGTGAGCGGCAATTTGAAACATTTTGATAAAAGCGTAATCTTCAACATATTTTAAATCAGGTATTCTGATTTGAAATTGTTCAAGAATACTTTTTCGGAAAATCTTATTACACATGCTCCCGTCTAACGCCAACATTGAGAAATCGTTGAGTTTGTACAATCCCTGAGGGATAACGCCAATGCTGCCGACCCGTTTTGTTTGCGTTCTGGTTTCAGCGTGAAATATAGCGTGCGTTCCGACCAGGGCAACGTTGTACTTTTCAATCGTATCGCGCATGAACTCGCACATAGTCTGTTCATACCAGTCGTCGGAATCGCAAAACATGATATATTTACCGGCGGCGACTTCAAGACCTTTATTTCTTGCGGGACCTGCTCCGGCGTTTTGCTGATGTATAACGCGAATCCGGCTGTCTTTATTGGCATAATCGTCCAGAATTTGCGGGCAATTGTCTGGAGAGCCGTCGTCGATGCAGATTACCTCAATATCTCGAAACGTCTGCTGAATCAACGAGTCTAAACAACGGGCGATGTATTTTTCAGCATTGTAAACAGGGATAATTACGGATATTTCTGGCATGACGTTGTGGGGCTGGGATGTCGAAACTATTTTCAATTTAAGTATTTGTTTGGGGGAAGATGGAACCCCCAATCGCGCTTTGGGACAGTCAAACTTCAACTTGACAAATACCTCAATCTCTATTATAATATATAATCGAATAAAATTGATATAAAGATTTAAGAAAGTTCCAATTTTAATTATTTATGTAATAATAATGCGAGTTGCAGATTATATTTTTCAGACGTTAGCGGACTGGGGCGTGAAGAACGTGTTTTTCGTTTCCGGCGGCGGGGCGATGTTTCTCGACGACGCCCTCGGGAAAGAGAAACGGATCCAGTACGTTTGCTGTATGCACGAACAGGGCGCGGCGATCGCGGCGGAAGGGTTTGCCCGGATTTCCAATCAGCCCGGCGTAGCGTGCGTTACAACCGGTCCCGGCGGGACGAACGCGATTACCGGCGTCGCGGGCGCCTGGCTGGATTCTATTCCCATGCTGGTCGTGTCCGGGCAGATCAAAAACGCGACGTGTATCAAGTCGTACCCCCATCTCAATCTGCGTCAGCTGGGAGATCAGGAGCTGAATATTGTCGACGTCGTCAAGCCGATTACCAAGTACGCGGTAATGGTCAGCCGGAAAGAAGACGTTCGGTACTGCTTGGAACGGGCGTGGCATTTGGCGAAAGCCGGGCGACCGGGTCCCGTTTGGCTGGACGTTCCGCTGGACGTGCAGTCGGCGGAAATCGACCCTAAACAGCTGCGTTCCTACAACCCGGCGGAAGACGACGTGGATCTGTCGCCGTCCGAAAAGGACATGCAAACGGCGCTGGCGCGTCTTGCTGACGCTAAACGTCCGGTGATTGTCGCGGGTATTGGCGTTACGCTGTCCGACAGCCGCAAAGAGTTCCTTCAGATGGCGGAAAAGCTCGGCGTTCCCGTCTTAACGACTATTTCCGGCATTGACCTCATCCCGTCAAGCAACCCGCTCTTCTTTGGGCGTCCCGGCATTCTGGGCGAACGTCCGGCGAACTTCATCTTGCAGAATTCTGACTACGTCCTCGTCCTGGGAACGCGAATGTGCCTGCGGATTATCGGCTACGCCTTTGAATCCGTCGCGCGGGCGGCGTACAAAGTTATGGTTGACGTCGACGACGCGGAACTCAACAAGCCGACGTTTCAGCCCGATTTGAAAATTCACGCAGACGCCGGGCGGTTTATTCGCCGCGTTCTGGCGTCCGATGCGTCTGTCGGCGATCTGTCCGACTGGCTGGCGTACTGTAACAACGTCAAGAGGAAGTATCCCGTTGTAACAGACGAACATCGAAACCGAACGGACTACGTCAGCTCGTATGCGTTTCCGGAACTGGTGGGGCAGAACCTCGCAGCCGGCGACATTGTCGTTACCGGCAACGGAACCGCGTACACGAGCACGTTTCAGGCGATCCCCCTCAAGCCGGGCGTGCGAATGTTCAGCAACCAGGCGTGCGCGTCGATGGGGTACGACCTTCCCGCCGCAATGGGCGCTGCGTTTGCCGGCTCTGACCGGCGCGTCGTTCTCTTTACCGGCGACGGCAGCATTCAGATGAACGTTCAGGAGATGCAGACGATTCTCAACTATCGGTTGCCGATCAAGGTTTTCATGTACAACAACGACGGCTATTTGTCGATTAAAAACACTCAGCGAGCGTTTTTCGAGGGTCGGTTTGTCGGCTCCAACCCGGAATCGGGCGTCGTCCTGCCGGACATGAAAAAAATCGCCGCCGCCTACGGCTGGAAGGTGTATCAGATCAAAAACAATCAGGAAGCCGCCGCGCTCGTGCCGGAAATTCTGGCTCAGCCGGGCGCCGTCTTCTGCGAAGTCATGACCGATCCGTACGAAGTCCTCGGGCCGAAATCGGCGTCCAAGCAAATGCCAGACGGTTCAATCGTCTCTCAGCCGCTGGAAAACCTCGCGCCGTTCCTGCCGGAAGAAGAACTTCGGGAAAACATGCTTATCCCGCCCGTTCAGAATTTTACCGATTATTTTTTCGATCTCGACGGGACGACGCTCGACACGTATGACGATTTGAGATCGTGCATGAAAGGCGCATTGCAAAAGTATACGGACGACGTCGACCGGTTTGAGACGGACTTCGTTATCGGTCCGCCGCTGGAAGTCTCCGTCAGAAAGTTTTTGCCCAATCTGGACGACCAGACGATTAAAAACATCTGCGAAGAGTTTAAGACGCTGTACGATTCGTCCGACTACTCAGGCACGGTTCCGTATCCCGGTATGATAGAGCTTATCAATCGTCTGCACAAGGCGGGAAAACGTATTTTTATCGTTACCAATAAACGTAGTTTCCCGACGTTCCGCCTGCTGGACAAATTCGGTTTGAGAGACGTCGTTACAGAAGTTGTCACTCCCGATTCGCGACCGGAAGGGTTTACGAAGCCGGAAATGCTCAAAATGCTGTTGTATAAACACAACATCGACCCCGCCAAAGCGATTATGACTGGCGACATGACCAGCGACGTTTTGGCTGGCAAAAGCACCGGCGTTCATACGATTGCCGTAACGTGGGGCTACGGGTCAGAAGACGCCCTCAAAGAATCCCAGCCGGACAAAGTGATTTCGTCCGTCGACGATTTCTGGCTGTAGTCGCGGGACGGACTTGCAGGAATTCGTTTGTTTGAGTATAATAGAATAGAAAAGAGTTAAACCACGTCCCGAAGGGACGCAACTCTTGTAACCGTGTGCTTCAGCCCACGGAGGAATGACGCGCAAGCGATAAATTGAAGTATATAGATCAAACAAGCGATAAACCTGGCTTGACAAGCGATAACGCGGCTTCTGCAAGCGATAATCCAGGAAAAACAAGCGATAAATCAATTCCAACAGGCGATAAAATACTAGCTTTTATCCGAAATCGAGGATCGGTCTCAACGGCTGAAGTGGCTATGGAGCTTTCTCTTAGCCTTTCTCGTTGCAGGGCGATTTTGGCGTCGATGGTCAATCAGGGCATACTTATCGCAGTTGGTAATAATAAAAACAGACGGTATAAAATCCAATAATAATTCCCATGAAAACCATATCCATTGTAGCTGGCTGTTATAACGAAGAGGGCAACCTTCAGGAACTGTACGACCGTTTGCGCGCCGTATTTGAGCGGAATCCGCAGTACGATTACGAGATTATCATTGCGGACAACTGCTCGACAGACGGCAGCCGGGATGTTTTGCGGCGCCTGGCGGCTCAAGACTCAAAGTTCAAGGTAATTTTCAATGCGAACAATTTCGGGCACATTCGCTCGCCGTTCAACGCCTTTTTGCAGGCGACCGGCGACGCGGTTGTCATGATGTGTTCAGACTTGCAGGAGCCGCCGGAGGTTATCGACGAGTTTTTACGCAAGTGGGAAGAAGGGTACGACGTCGTCGCCGGCGTCCGTTCCGGCACGCGAGAGGGCTGGTTTATGCCGATTTTCCGGAATCTGTACTACTGGCTTCTGGGGAAAGCGTCCGACAACTCGCATCTGCTCAAGGCGTTTACCGGGTTTGGCTTGTACGACCGCAAATTCTGTGACGCCGTCAAGCTGTATCATGAACCGTACCCGTATTTCCGGGGCTTGGTAAGTGAAATCGGATTCAAACAGGCGCTGGTTCCTTTTGTTCAGGACAAACGCAAGCACGGCAGAACGAAAAACAATTTCTTTACGCTGTACGATATGGCAATGACGGGGTTTGTCAACCATTCCAAACTCCCGCTGCGATTGGCTGTCTTTTTCGGATTCTTCGCCGGCTTTGTCAGTTTTCTCATTGCAATGGGATACTTGATTGCCAAGCTGATCTGGTGGGATCGCTTTCAGATGGGAACCGCCCCGATTTTGATCGGGATCTTCTCGTTCATGTCCGTTCAGCTGTTTTTTATCGGGATTATCGGCGAATACATCGGCGCGATCTGGACTCAGGTCAAAAACCGCCCGCTGGTTATTGAAGACGAGAAGCTGAACTTCAACAACGACAACAAAATGGACGCTCCGCAAGAATAACGCCTCCGCGACGCGTTTGCATTTATCGCAGATATGAATCAAATCCTCTTTCTTTACGACAGAGTTTTCCTGGAAGAACGCATGGCTCAATTTGCCGACGTCCTGACAGGCAAAACCGTTTTGATTACCGGCGCGACCGGCTTTTTCGGCAAATGGCTGCTTGAAAGCGCGATTGCGTTCAATCATGCGTTACGCCTGGAAGGAGAAAAGCGTCTAAAAGTCGTTGCTTTGTCGAGAAATCCCGGCGCGTTTCTGGAACGATTCTCCCGATTCAGTCAATACGATTTTATACAGTTTGTTGCGGGAGACGTCCGAACGTTCGAACTGAAAAACGTCAGCGTCGATTACGTTATTCACGCTGCGACTGACGCCAGCGCGAAACTGGAACAGGAAAACCCGGACGAGATGTATTCCGTCGTCGTTCACGGGACGCAGCGCGCCTTGGACGTCGCCCGACAGCGCGGCGCGCGCCGGTTCCTGCTAACCAGTTCCGGGGCGGTTTACGGACCCCAGCCGCCGGAGATAGAGCGTATTCCGGAAAGTTACGTTGGAACGCCTGTTACAGCCTACGGACAGGGCAAGGCGATAGCCGAGCAGATGGTCGAGCATTACGCTGACCGGTTCGGATTCCAGTCGCATATCGCCCGCTGTTTCGCGTTCGTCGGACCGTATTTGAATCTGAATATCCATTTTGCTATTGGGAACTTTATTCGCAACGGTCTTAACGGGGAACCGATTCTTATCAAAGGCGACGGGACGCCGACTCGCTCGTACCTGTACGCTGCGGAACTGACGATTTGGCTCTGGACGATTCTGCTTCGGGGAGAAAACCATTGCGTTTACAACGTTGGGTCGGACGTTGCTGTTACAATCAAGGAACTGGCTCAGCGCGTCGCCAGCCGCTTTGAGAATCCCCCGGAAATTCAGGTTCTGGGAACGCCGGATCCAACAAAACCTCGAGCGCAATACGTCCCCAGCATCGAAAAAATCAAAAAAGAACTAGGCTTGGAGCAAACAATCACGCTTGAAGACGCCCTCGACAGAACGATTGAGTTTAATCGATGAATCTTAATACAGTATTCTAATGCGTACACGTCGGAATTTAAATCCGAAACCACCCCGATGGCGTTGTTTTTTATTATTAATTATACGGTATTCCCCCGCCCCTTGAAATAATTTCAATTTATACTAGAATATCAAATAGAATGAAACGGTTGTACGTTTCAACACCAGTTACCTGCCTTTTTCATTACGGAGAATGACTCACATGAAAAGAACCGCTTTAGCTATCGCTGCATCGTTGTTATTTGTCGTTGGCTGCAATCCGCCAGCTCCGACTTCCGCCCCTACTGGCACTGGTACGGAAACCAAGCCAGCTGAACAAGCTGTTGTTGAAGAAACCACCGTTGAAGAAACGGTTGTCGAAGAAGTAACTCCCGAAGTCCCCGCTGTAGAAGAAGCTGCTCCCGAAGTTCCTGCTCTCCCCGAAGCCGCTCCTGCTGAAGAAGCCGCTCCTGAAGTCCCCGCCGAACCGGCTGCTCCGGTAGAAGAAGCCGCTCCTGAAGTCCCCGCCGAACCGGCTGCTCCGGCTGTAGAAGAAGCTGCTCCTGAAGTCCCCGCCGAACCGGCTGCTCCCGCTGAAGAAGCTCCCGCCGCTCCTGCTGAAGAAGCCCCGGCTGCTGAAGCTGCTCCCGCCGCTCCGGCTGACGCTGTTTCCGCTTACGCTCCTGCTGCTGCGTTGACGACTCAGGTTCAGAAGTACATGGAAGAAATGGAAGAAGATCTTGCTGATCCCGCCAAATTTGCTGACAACAAAGACGACGTTGCTGAAAACGCCGCTGGTTTGACGGTTTACTTCCTGGCTTTGGGTCTCAACGATCAGGATAGCGCCTATAAGGCTAAGGCTCCGAATCTGGTCAAAGCCGCTCAGAAGTTGGCTGCCGCCACAACTCACGACGAAGCCAAGGCTGCTTTTGAAGCCATTAAAACTGCTGAAGCCTCAACCGAAGCTCTCGCCTGGACGAAAGTCGCTCCGCTGGCTTCCCTGATGAAGCAGGTTCCCAACATTGATTCCAAAATGAAGAGAACGATTCCCAAACGCATGGACAAAAAACAGGACGAATGCCTTGCCAACTGCGCCGCTGTCGCCGCTTTGATGCAGGGAAGCATTGCCAACGCTGACGAAACCGAACAGCCGGCTGAAACCGTCAAATGGACTGCGTTCTCCATTCAGGGACGCGACGCCGCTGCCGCCGTTGCCAAAGCCGTTGCCGCTCAAGACGCTACCGCCGCTGAAGAAGCCATGACCGTTCTGCACAAATCCTGCGACGATTGCCACGCTGTCTTCCATCAGAACAAAAAAGCTGAAAACGACGAAACCGACTGATCTACGTTCTGCCGCTTAAACGCTGCCAGCGTTTGATATAAAATAGAAGTTAAACATGAGGGGTGAGGAGCCGACGCTTCGCACTCCTCAAGTTTTGTCTTCTGATCGGTAAAAAATGAGTTGGGCGCCTACTTGAACTGAACCGGATTTAGCGCTATAATCCAGTTATCACAATTTGTTTTTGTCATGCGAGTTTAGGGTTGGTACAATCACAAAATTTGCATTATTTATGTCTTATATTTGCCCTTTGGCATATACGGTGAAAGGTTAGCGCTATGCAAAGTTGTCATTTTGAAAATCGCGTCATTCTATTCTTTTTTCTTGTTCTGGGAACAGTTGTTGTCAACGGATTCATGACAGAACAATCTGTCGCTCAAAAGACGTCAGAGAAAGTTGTTGAAGAGTTTGGCAAGAAAACCGTCGATCAATTTGAACAGATGTTCCAGGATGGAAAATTTGATTTTTCAATTCATTCCAGAGTGTGTACATCCAAAGGCGCCAACGTCCTTCATTATGCGGCGCTGATGGGCGATCTGGATCGGGTTAAAAAACTTGTGGAACAGGGTGCGGACGTCAACGTAAAAGATGAATCTGGAACAACGGTTTTGCAATACGCTGCTCAAAGCGGAAATCTGGAATTGGTTAAGTGGCTGGTTTCAAAGGGATTGGACGTTAACGCTAAAAATCAATATGAGTGGGCGGTTATACACTATGCCGCCAAAAGCGGTTCTTTGAAACTGGTTCAATGGCTGGTTGAACAGGGCGCAGATATCGAAGTTAAGAATAAAGCAGCAAAATCAGTCTTGCATTTTGCCGCCGAAAGCGGTTCTTTGGAACTGGTTCAATGGGTGTTTAAACAGGGATTGGACGTCAACGCAAAAGAATATTACGGAGAAACTGTATTGCATTTATCTGTCCAAAGCGGAAACCTGGAACTTGTTAAATGGGCGCTTAAGCAGGGATTGGATGTCAACGCTAAATGCGGATATTCTAAACAAACCGCCTTGCATATCGCGGCTGACAAAGGCAATTTGGAAATGGTGAAATTGCTTGTTTCACAGGGGGCTAACATTAATTTAAGAAACGATGGCGAAGGATCTGCCTTGCACAACGCCGCCAGAAGCGGCAATTTGGAACTGGTTAAGTGGATGGTTGACCACGGCGCGGACGTCAACGCAAAGTATAAAGATGGAGGAACTGTTTTGTACAGCGCCGCTCGAACGGGCAATTTGGAACTGGTTCAATGGCTTGTTAATCATGGGCTGGACGCTGATACAAAAGATTATGCAGGTCGGTCTGTTTTGCAGTCAGCAGCCCAAAGTGGCAATTTGGAACTGGTTAAGTGGTTGGTTTCAAAGGGGGCAGACGTTGACACAATAGACAGATTCGGAATATCGCCTTTGCAAGAAGCCGCCAAAAGCGGTTCTTTAGAACTGGTTCAATGGCTTGTCGAACAGGGCGCGGACGTTAACGAAAAGAATTTAAATAAACGCACTATTTTGCAAGAAGCCGCCCGAGGCGGTTCTTTAGAACTGGTTCAATGGCTTGTCAAACAGGGCGCGGACGTCAATGCTAAAGATGATTATAACTACACCGCTTTGAGTCTTGCCGTTTTTGAAGGCAACCTAGAAATGGCTCAATGGCTTGTTGCACATGGAGCGGACGTCAATGCAAAAGGCAGATTTGGAGGGTCGCTTTTGCACACCGTTTCCCAAAGCCAATCTCCTAATATATCTAAGGAATTGATTCAATGGCTTGTTGAACAGGGATTAGACGTCAATGCAAAAGACTTGATTGGACAGACTGCTATTCAATATGCCGTTGATCACGGCAATCCTGATGTTGCTCGATGGATCGAACAGAGCGCCGCTTCCAGAAAAGGCGCCGCTCATCCAATCGCTTCCCCAGCGTCAAAGGAAGTTATTAAAGCGTTTGGCAGAGTAACAGTCGATCGTTTTGAAAAGATGTTCCAAAGCGGGACTTTTGATTTTTCATATCGTTCCAATGTGTTTGAGACAAAAGGCGCCAACATTCTGTTTTACGCGGCGCGAACGGGTTCTCTGGATCGGGTCAAATTGCTTCGCCAACAGGGGGCAAACGTCTATGTAAGAGACAATTCAGGAAAATCAGTTTTGCATTATGCCGCCCGAAGCGGTAATTTAGAACTGGTTCAGTGGCTTGTTGAACAGGGATTGATAGTCAATGAAATTGACCAATGGGATTTTTCCGTCCTGCATTCCGCTGCTCAAAGCGGCTCTGCGGAAGCGTTTTTATGGCTCTATAAAAATGGCGCAAAGATTGACGCAATAGACACGTCTGGAACAACCATATTGCATTCCGTCGCTCAAGGCGGTAATTTTCCGCTTCTTCGAGCTTTGATAGACTGCGGTTTTAACATCTTTAAAGAGGACAAATTTGGAAAAACTCTCATGCATTACGCTGCCGAAAGCGGTTCTTTGGAAATGGTTCAATGGCTCGATTCAAAAGGCTTGGACGTCTTTGCCAGAGATAAACTGGTTGGTATGACAGTTTTGCATTGCGCCGCTCAAAGCGGTAATTTGAGACTTGTTCAATGGCTGGTTGAACAGGGATTGAACGTTAAAGCAAAAAACCTGAACAAAGAGTTCTTTCCGCATGCTGGAGAAACTGTTTTGCATAGCGCTGTTCAAAGTAATTCTTTAGAACTTATTCGTTGGCTTGTAATACGCGGCGTAGACGTCAACGCAAAAGACGGTATGGATAATACCGCCTTGCATCTGGCTGCTAAAAACGGAGACTTGGAACTGGTTAAGTTTCTGATTTTACAGGGAGCGGATGTCAATGCAAAAGACCTTGTCGGATATACCTTTGTGGAATATGCCATTCGAAGCGGTTCTTTGGATTTGGTTCAGTATATAATGAAATCGGAATTAATATCAAGTGAAAATGAGTGGTCAGTCTTGGACAACGCCGCTAAAAGCGGTTCGTTGGAAATCGCGCAATGGCTGGCGTCTCAGGGTCTGGATGTTAAAGCAAAAAGTAAAAGCGGATTATCCATCATACATTCTGCCGCTGAAAGCGGTTCTTTGGAACTAGTCAAGTGGCTGGTCAATCAGGGATTAGATATTCATGAGAAAAGGTACGACGGACGAACCCTCTTCTTTTCCGCCGTCAAAAGCGGTTCTTTGGAAATGGTTAGATGGCTGTTTGTTCAGGGATTGGACGTGAATGTAAGAGACAATAAAGGAACGACTCTCTTACATATCGCCGCTGAAAGCGGTTCTTTGGAAATGGTTAGATGGCTGACTATGCGTGGGCTGGACGTCAACGCTCAAGACTACGAAGGTCGGACTGTTTTGATAGAAGCCATGATTAATTCCAAAGAAGTGGCTCGATGGCTTATTTCGCATGGAGCTACAGATAAACCTTCGAGAGAGCCTGAGAATAAACCTTCGAGGAACTCTGCCGCTCCTCCTGCAATAGAAACAGATCCGTATACTCCAGAGCTTCCTCCTCATCTAAGA
>CACXSS010000088.1 GCA_902770245.1 uncultured Planctomycetota bacterium
AGCGCTGGCGGCGGGGCGCCGGCTGGGCCTGCTGGCCCTGCGCCGGTCCGTGGAGGAGGCGGGCGGCAGCATGTCCGTTGAAAGCAGCCCGGCCTTCGTCCTGGAGATCCGCTTCCCGGAAACACCGTGATTCTCCCCTGCCAATTTTCTCCGTTTCCCCGCCGGGAACGGAGTTTTTCTTTTTAAACTCTTGCCCTGCTCTCGCGGCTTTGCTTGCTCTTAACGTTACGGTCTTTGCCAGTCTATCTATTTCCCCTGTCTTTACACAATATTTCGAAAATTTTCTCTAAATAACTTGCAGAATCAAAAATCGCGTGTATAATATATCCATAGGAACGTATTTTTGATAATTGCGTCAAAATATATACATACCAATTGTTCATCAAACCAAATTTCATATTTTTTACCAATACACAGAAGAATCATGACCAATTCTCCGAAATCGAGATTATTCAACTCCGTCCGCATTTTAACGGTTGGTATGGGATTCGTCCTTTTTGCTATCGTCTGCTTTTCGCTCTCTCAAGGCGCTTTTGCTGAAACGGTTACCGTTAACGGTATGAACGATTCAACGAACTATGAAAACGTTGACATTGTCGATACGCTTGGGAAAGCTAAATATGAACACAAAGGGACGATTACTGGCGCTTCGTCTTTGACGGTCAACGCTCCTGAAACCAATAGCAATTATCGTCAATGGCTCATGGGCAGTAACGGCTCCTACACCTTTACCGGACCGATTAATGTCAATGGCGGTCAATTGCTTATCGGTTCTGGTACGCTTAGTACAAAGACGATAAATCTCAACGGCGGCGACATGTACGTAATGTATGAAGACTGCTTGCCTCATGACGCGGTGGTAAATATCGGCGAAGGTTCTATGTTAGACGTGGAAGTTGCAAACAACGCGGTTATCGGGGCAACGTTTAACGTCAGCTCTGGCGGTACTTTTCGTCAAGCGGAGCGAAACGTCAACGACACTACAGATCTGGTTACGCTCAATATTGCGGGAACGGGAACGTCAACGTACAGAGGCGCGATTCACGTTCGCGGCGGGACGACTGACCTTCAATTGACGGCTAACATCAATCTGACGAATAACGCAGAATTGTTCTTGACAAACATGAATACCGGCAAGCAGTTTCTCGTTCGTGGAAAGCTTACCGGTTCTTCAACTTTAACGCTTGCTTCGGACAATGCTGAAAGATGGATAAGATTGTATGAAGGAACGAATACGGCAACTTCAATAAATGCAATGGATTTATCGGAATTCTCTGGCAATTTCGTTGTCGATAAAGTCAAAGCTCGTTTTTATACGAGTTCCCTTGGAACCGGTTCCAATATAACCGTCAAAAATTCTGGAACGGCAATTTTTAATAATACAACAGCTCTTAACAATTACAATGGAAGTTTTACCGTCAACAACGCTACGATTTCTTTGGAAGCCGACGGCAAGTTAAATAATCTTTCCGGAAATGGAAGCGTTAGTTATGGAGCTAACGCCTTGACGCTTAACAATACAGAAGACACAACTTTTTCTGGCGTGATTTCTGGAAGCGGAGCCGTTTCAAAGACCGGAGCTAAAACGTTGGAGCTTACTGCCGCTAATACGTATACCGGCGCGACGACTGTTTCTGCGGGAACGCTTAAACTCAGCGGCAGCGGGAAACTGGCGTCTTCAACGATTAACGTTGAGTCAGGCGCGACGATGTTGTATTACAATACAGTTCCTCGTAACACGTCTGCGTTAACCATTAACATAAATGGCGGAACGCTTGAATTTTATAACACGACCGCCACCAGTACGACTCATTCACTTGACAACAGCATTTGCTCCGGAGTTGGCGGTCAGGATGTAACCATCAACGGAACGGGCGGGACGATGCTCATTGACGGCGGAGGCGCAATTGCCACTTACGCTGGTACAGACAAGTCATACATTACATTCGCCTTGGATTCCAATTCTGTAATTAACGTTAAAAACGGGTGTTTTATCAATGGCGGCTATGCAAAACAAAAATGGACTAATAACAAAGCGACGCTTCATATTGGCGCGACGGGTACAGTAAATTTGTGGAACGGCGCTCAGATGAAGGTAGGCGGTTTGACCGGAGAAGCAGGGGCGAAAATTTACAGTTCGCGAGACGACGGCAATGGTATAACTATAGGCAACGGTACAACTGCGGATCAAACATTTGTTTATAATGGGACGATTAACCTCATTAACACCAAGACATTGACTAAAAACGGCGCAAGTACGCAGATTCTTAACGGCGATATTACCAATACCTTGATAGCGTCTAAAGCAGGAACGCTGGTTTTGGGAACAGCCAATAACAATATTAACATTGGATCTAATTCTATTGTTAAAACGAATGGCGGGGCCATTCGCGTTGACGGAGATGTAGTTGTTAATTCAGATTACACGTCTGTTAGCGGAAACTGGACAGGAAACGGAAATGTAACAGTTAACAGTGGCGGTATGTTGAGAATTAATGGAACGTTTGGCTTCGCAAAGGGAATTACGCTCAACGGCGGTTTGCTGTTCAACGATGGAGAACATGATGGAAAAACTGCTACAATATCTGCTCCGATAACAGTTGATGCAAATAGTAACGCGCAGTGTGGATGGAGCGGAACGTTAACGCTCTCTGGAGGTCTTAACGGATCCGGCGGTTTAACAATTAACAACGATAGCGGTTGGACAATCGTTACAGGAAAAGGCAATTACTCCGGTCCGTTGACAATTATCGGCAACTTCCGCCCTGGCGCTTCCGGCATCGGAACAGAGGCTACTCCCGCCAAGGCTTCTGATTATATTGGCTCTGGCGAAATTACGTTTAAAAGCAATTCCTCTACACAAGGCATATTCCAAAACAATAATAACCATTTGACTTTTTCAAACGATCTGAACTTTGCTAAGAATTCCTATTTGAAGTCTGGCTGGAGCAAGAGTATGACCTTTACCGGTAATTTAAAAGGCTCTGGTCAATTGGAAGTATTAAGCGATTCCGGCTGGGTTATCATGGCGACAAAATGCACGGACGATGCTTTTACAGGGAACGTTCAATTAAACTGGGATAAATCAGATAGTATGGGCAAAATGCGTCTGGGAAGCGATCAGCCCTTTGGCGCAAAAGCTGGTCAGGGAAATATCTACGGTACGCTGGATATGAACGGGTTCAGTCAAAGATTTAACGGGCTTTATAACAATGGCAATAAAGGTCCGATTTATAATAATAATTCAAAACAGTCAACGCTGACGATTGACACAACGTCAAAGAATTTAACGTACCAAAGCCCGATTCAGGGCAACATTGCCCTGGAAATTACAGGAACTGGAACTCAGACGTTTACCAACAATGGCAGCAACTTTACCGGGGACGTTACTATCAACGGCGGCACGGTAAAAGCTTCAGCGAGTCATAATAACTCCTCCACAACGGCTTTAGGCGCGTTTTCCACGACAGGCGGCAGAACGATTACTGTTAATTCAGGCGCTGAACTGGATTTGGGAACGAGCGACGTTCTCGGCAGTTGCGATCCTGGAAAATATAGCGCTAATAGCGTCAGATTGATTGTCAACGGCGGCAAACTGTCCGGTACGGATAACAACGCTCTGTATAACGCAACGTTCCAAAATGGCGCTGAAGTGTACGGTAAGAACAATCGAGAAACCTGGCAGTCGTTCTGGCTCATTGGGACAAATTATATTTCCTTTGCTGGAGACGGTGAAAGCCCGGAACTCCCTGTACAATTCAACGGCGCTTCTGGCGTTGTATTTGTTCTTCACGAATCCCCTGTATTAAACGTTGACGATATTACTCTTAGCGACGAATCCGATTTGGTTGTCAACGTTATATTTGGCAATAAGAGTTCTTCTCCTGTTGCTAACAACTCTCTAACCAAGACCGGCGCTGGCACGATCGAATTCACCAAAGCCTATACATATACTGGCGGCACGACCATTTCCAAAGGCGTCTTGAAATTCACCGACAACGCCGTTGTCGCTAACGGTCCGATTACCGTTGGAGCTGATGGTACGCTGGAATACAATCTTTCCAGCGGTCAGACGAAAAAGCTGACGATTACCAATGCCAGCAAGATTTTCGGTACAGGCAAGATTGTTAAAACCGGGGACGGCGCTCTTCAGATTTGTACTGAATCTGCTGGTCTGGTTGACGCGTCCAGTTTCATTGTCTCGTCCGGTCGTCTGGATATGAAAGAATTCTTTAAGGGTTCTCTGGAAGTCGAAGCTGGCGCCAAGATGTCGCCGGGCAACTCAGTTGGAACGTTGACCGTTGATGGCGACGTCAATCTCAACGGCGGTACGCTTTTAATGGAAGTTGCAGGTCCGACAGTCGACGACAGCGATCAGCTGATTGTAACCAACGGAAGCCTGATTTTTGGCGAAGGCGCAACCATTCTTTTGGATTTCGTCAATGGCATGTCGCCGAACGCGGAATTTGCCGTTATTATCGACGCCCCCAATAGCAATGATGACTGGGTGAAATACGTCGACGCCTCCTATTTTACCGATTTGAGTTACGCTCAGACGGGTGGACGATGGGTGTTGTCCGGTCGTGTTGACCCCAACGCCGTTCCTGAACCGTCGACGTGGGCGCTGTTGGTTCTCGGCGTTGTCGCGCTGCTCCTTCGTAAGCGAGTTAGGAGTTAGGAGTGAGGAGGGAGGAGTTACGCAAAGCGTAGACGAGCCGGGAACGTGAGTTCCCGGAAAATGAAAGGCGGTAACGAAGTGAGCGCAGCGAACGAAGTTACGCTTAAAGCGGGAGGAAACTCCCGCTTTTTTGTTAGGAGTGAGGAATTGCGAAGAGCGTCACGCTTGCGTAATTCCGCATTTCGAATTACGAATTCCGCATTATTTAGACGTCGTCGATGGTAGGTAAATCGTCGAGCGAGTCCAGATTGTAGAGTTCCAGAAAGCGGTCGGTCGTTCTGTACAGATTGACTTTTTTGTTGTCTGTGATTCGCTGTTCCACCTGAACCAGATTGCGTTTTACCAGCAGATTAAGAATAGACGCAGGACGGTCAATACCCAGTTTTTTCCCGACTTCCTGAGAGGTCAGCGGCTGCATGTAGGCAACCAGCGCCAAGACGTTTTTTGCGCTTTGCGGCAGTTCGGATTCTCGCGTTGGCGTGTAAAAACCGTTGCGAACCGGTTCGAACATCGGGTCAAGCTGAACGCGCCATTTGTTGCCGTCGGGCGATTCCAGATAATACGGTCGGGCGTCTTCTTTCCATCGCTGAGCAATCTTTTCAGCCGCGGCGGCAACGTCTTCTTCTGTAACGCCAGGCATGAGAGCGCAGACGTCTTCCGTAGTAATATACCCATCGTTTTCAGAGTTGCCGACAAACAGAATCGCCTCAAAAATAGATTCCGCTGAAACCGGACATTCCCCGTCGTCCTGTAGAGCCGCGGCTGCGACGGACTCGGTATGCGTCTCCATCGGCTCGGACGCGGTCGGTTGACTTGGTTGAGAAACCAGCTCGCCGGTTGGGACGTCAGACGGTAAAGAATCTTGTGAAGAATCGTCCTGAACGCCGCTTGGGGCGGCTGCGTCCCCAGACGGCTTGTTCATAAGCTGCTGGAACATGGACGACAAATCGTCCGCGCCGGCGTCCTGAGACGTCTGCTGACGTTCGTCTTCCGGGAGAACGACTTCTTCGAAATCGGTGATAATAGGTCTGACGGGTCTCATGGACGCTATAATAGCGCTTTTTGAGAATTAAATCAAGACTGCTATATGGTAGACGCTCTTAATTCTTGGCGGCATGAAAGTTTTAAAGAGAACGCAGAGTACGCAGACTCCTCGCAGAGAACGCAGAAGCAAGCGAACATGTGTCATCTACGCCCTTCTTCGCCGGGCTATGACACGATGTCCGCTTGCATTTTTAAAATAATTAAATAATCGGGCGGGAATCGTGGCGTAGACAACGAAGTTGGCGTCGTCGCCACATTCCCAGCCCGTCTGCGTATTCTGCGAGTAGTCTGCGGTCTCTGCGTTCAGTTGTAGGGACTGCAAATCAGCGTCAACCATCATGTTGACCAGCTGATTGAAATCGACGTCTGGTTCCCAGTTGAGAACTCGTTTGGCTTTGCTGGCGTCTCCGCAAAGCGTGCAGACTTCCGCCGGACGGTAGAATTTGGGGTCGATTTCGACGTACTTTTCGTAGTTTAGCCCAACGCGGTCAAACGCCAGGGAGACGAACTCCCGGACGGAATGTTTTTTCCCGGTTGCGACAACGAAGTCGTCCGGCTGATCCTGCTGAAGCATAAGCCACATCGCCTTGACGTAGTCCCCGGCAAAGCCCCAGTCCCGGCAGGCGTCCAGATTCCCCAAAAAGAGCTTGTCCTGCACCCCCAGCTTGATTCTGGCAACGGCGTCGGTAATCTTTCGGGTAACGAATTCAATGCCCCGGCGCGGGGACTCGTGATTGAACAGGATTCCGCTGCAGCCGTAGATGTTGTAGCTTTCCCGATAATTGACGGTAATGAAATGTCCGTAGACTTTGGAAACGCCGTAGGGGCTACGCGGGTGAAACGGCGTCTGCTCGTTTTGCGGTTCTGACTTGACTTTGCCGAACATCTCGGAAGAGCTTGCCTGATAGAACTTTGCGCTCGGCTTGACAAGACGAATCGCTTCCAGCATGCGCGTAACTCCCAGCCCGGTGAAGTCGCTGGTCATGATCGGCTGCGTCCAGCTGGCGGGCACGAAACTCATCGCGGCAAGATTGTAGACCTCGTCCGGCTGAACGTCTCGAACCAACGCTTCCAGCGACGACTGATCGAGCAAATCCGCCTGATGCAAGGCGATTTTGTCTTTGATATGCTCGATTCGGCTGAAATTCTGGCTGCTGCACCGGCGAACCATGCCGTGGACTTCATAGCCTTGTTCCAGCAGAAATTCACTTAAATAGGAGCCGTCCTGTCCGGTTACGCCGGTTATCAACGCTTTTTTCATTGGTTAGTTGCTTAGGTAGGATTTGGGGTTGTATTATTTGCAGTTTTCAATATAATGAACTTATTATACCGTAAAATCATAAAAAAGGAAGGGACAGGACGAACGAAAAATGAATTCCATAACCAATAACGTAATTTGCATGAAATGGGGAACCAAGTTTTCCCCGGAGTACGTCAATTTGCTGGCGGCGATGGTTCGGAAGAACTTGACGGTTCCTCATCGATTCGTCTGCTTTACCGAAAACGCCGAGGGTTTGGATTCCCGGATTGAAGTTCGTCCGCTGCCGGAAATGAACCTCGACGCCCGGCTGCCGGAACGCGGCTGGCGGAAGCTGACCGTCTTTCAGGAACGGCTGGACGACCTTGTCGGGCAGGCTCTGTTTATTGACCTCGACGTTCTGATTTGGGATAATCTCGACTGCTTTTTTGAAATCGACGGCGCGTTCCGCATTATTCAAGACTGGAATCTGCCGGGAAAGAACATCGGGAATTCGTCGATTTTCCGGTTTGAAATCGGGAAACACCCGGATATTCTCCAATATTTTCTGGAACACGGCGACCAGGTTCGAAAAGAAGTTCGCAACGAACAGGCGTACCTTTCGCGAGAGATGCACCGCAAAGGGCTGCTGCAGTACTGGCCGGACGAATGGTGCATCAGTTTCCGGAAAAGCTGCATGCGTCCGTTCCCGCTGGGATATTTTCTTGATACAAAACTTCCCCCGAAGGGAACCAAAGCGGTTATCTTTCACGGCAACCCCAACCCGGACGTCGCAATTAAGGGCTGGCATTCTCCTGACTTCTTCAAAGCGGTTCGCCCTGTTAAATGGATAGAAGAAACGTGGGCGAAATATCGGGAATAGTTGTTACACCAAAGAGCTGTCTATTCTAATGATCCGGCGCTATGCAGAACAATAAGAATATCCGGCTGAAAATCGTTGATGATTCGAATCAGGTAATCAATATCTGGAACTTTCCGCAAGTCAACAGACCATAGCTCATTGCACGCCAAGGAAAGATAGTCGAAAAAAGGCGGACCAAACGAATCGTGTATGAGCAATATTTTTTTCTGCTGAGATGGATTGTTAGATTTTTGTAAAGGAGTCAGAGCGTTATGACGCCAGACCTTATCCGACGAACCTTCAATGAATAAGTTTAAGTATGGTATTTCAAGACTGGTATTGGTTTGAAACTTGGGTTCCAAAAGAATAAAAGCATCTTCTTGTGTAAAATAACGACCAAGCTGTTTTCTTTGAGAATTGACCCCAATGCTGAAATACGGTCTCTCTTTGATAGGAACAATCTTTTCTTCAAAGTTCTCGAGATTATACATCTGTTCAGAAATGTTGAATCCATAGCTATCGTTCAGCTTTAACGCCGTTTGCTGAAATGCAAAAAAGGCGTATTCCGGCTGCCAGTGATGGTCAGATTTTAAATACAATCGATAGTGCTCGTCAGGGTTGTCTTTAAAAACATTGCGTAAATCGATATAGTCAAAACCCTGCTTTTGCAAGGCGCTTATATAATTGGAAATATTTTCATTTGAACAGTCTTTTACGCCTCTGGGAAGTTGAGAGTCAACCAGATGAACTTTAGAGGGCGGCAGAACAAAAAGAAAAGGAAGAGCGCTGTTATTGATAGACGATTTTAGTTTTTCAAAATATTTAACTCTTTCAAAATCCTTATTGATTGCCGACGTTGTAATGATCCAGCCATTATTTAATTTTACAAGATTATTGTATGAATATAAACCAAGACATTCTCTGGACGCGCCAAAAATATCTATAAATAAGTTACTGTCATAGTTCATGGCGTATTCTTGACGGCGAACAGCTGTTATCCAGTTGTAATACAAACTTTTAATTGAGTTTGTGTTGGGATTTTCCGCCTGCACGTTCAGAAACGCCCAGTAATACAATTTGGGATGTCGAAGAATGGGATAAGCATACCAAAGCTGGGTGAACAGGATAATTCCAATAAAGCATATTGAAACCAGTCCTTTTCGACAGAAGGTCTTATTGTTTATATTCATAAAAATAATTCTGCAATACCCGGCGGTATAGCAATCACAATCGTATAGATATATTATACAAGAAAATTCGAATTTGAAAAGCCGTCCGATTACGCGGCAAACAATCGCCAGTCGTTTGCCAGATTGAGCGTATTAAGCGCCGCGCCGGTTTGGAGGTCGTAGAATTCAATTTCCGGCTGTGCGTTTTTCCATATCGCGACGATATTGCCAACCTGGAATTTTCGTCCAACGCAAGAGTCGTTTTTCAGCAGCGTGATTGTTCGCACCTGCTCTGGCGAGATTTCCTGATGGAGAAGTCTCGAGAACTCTTCGGTAATTATCGACAGGGTTTGCGCGTTGAATGAAAATGTCATGTTTTTCTATTTTTACACTTTTCTCTATTTTCCGGGATGACGGGAAATATGCTGTTTCTATGTCGGTTTATTTTAGACTTATTCTTTAATTTGAGCAAAAAACACTTGAAATTTTCAAAAAATCGATTAGATTATAGAGTATGTATACAATACCCGAAATAGGCGGATTGTCGTCTCGAAAATCGATAATCAGAATCCCGTCGGAAACGGACGTTCCGATAACGCCGCGCGTGCGGCGGATTATTGACTCGCCGGAGTTCTATCGGTTGTCTCAGGTAACGCAGCTTGGCTTGGCTCCGCTGGTCTATCCGGCGGCGCGGCATACGCGTTTTGAACATTCCCTGGGCGTGTATCGTCTGTCGCTGCTGTACTTGCAGAGATTGTCGTCAGACGAACGTTTTACGTCGACGATTTCAGACCAGTTGGCGGAATTGTTTATCGTAACCGCCCTGCTCCACGACGTCGGGCATTATCCGTACTGTCATTTGATTGAAGACATGGATTTGCCGGGCGTGAAAAGTCACGAACAGCGGCTGGGAAAACGGCTTGCCGATTCCGAGCTGTCGGACGCCTTGCGTCAGGACTGGGGCGTCGACCCGAAACAGGTGGACGATCTTCTCAACGGGAGAACGGAAACGCTGGCAATGCGGCTCCTGGAGAGCATGATTTCCGGTCCGATCGACATCGACAAGATGGACTATCTGTATCGGGACAGCCTTCATGCCGGGGTTCCGTACGGACGTCACTTTGACCGTCAGCGTTTAATTGGGTCGTTGTGTTTGAACGAGACAGGCGATCGGTTGGCAATTACCGACAAAGGACGCACGGCGGCGGAACTGATGGTTTTCGCCCGATACGTCATGTTCAGCGAGGTCTACTGGCATCACACCGTTCGATCTGCAACTGCCATGTTACAGCGAGCCGTTTATCGTCTTTGGGACGCGATAAACCTTGACGATTACGAAGAGCTTTCTGATTATGAGTTCCAGAATCGGTTAATTGACACGGCAAAGTCGACGGGACAAAAGTCCGCTGTCGAGTTGCTGGACGGGCTTTTCGGCAGGCGTCGCCGGATTTATAAAAGAGTTAAAGAATTCAGCATTCTGGAAGATAGCGAAATTGTGCGTCGTATATCGCGTAAGCCGTTTGAATGGCTTGTACGATGTTCATATAACGCCGCTCAACTGGCGTCTGCGGAATTGTCGATACCGATAAAACCTGATGATATAATTATAGACGCTCCGCCGTCGGCGAAAGAAGTTCAGTTCAAAGTGGACGTGTATTTCGCCCGGCAGAACCAGTATATCAAACTTCAGAAAGCGTCTCCCGCCGTCAATGCTCTGGCGACGGAACAGTTTGATTTTTTTGTCAAGCGCGCTCGAATTTTCGCCAGCCCAAACGTGGCGTCAGACCTTATGCGTCTGAACGACGTCAACGGTTGGCTGGAACGCGCTGTAGAAATGACAGATCAAAGCGTTTAACAGTACAATGCCATTTTATTCGTCAAAAGATCCTTATAACCGTTACGCGCTCCTTCGCTGGTGGTGCCAAAACCAGTGGTGGGTGCAGATTGTCGTTCCCTGCGTAGTGTGCGCCGGCGTGATTGGGGCTTTGCTTTATCATTGGAATAACGAACATCAAAGACAGGTTCAGGATGAGATTTTTCAATCGCGATACAAATACGATAAAGAGCATCCGCCGGAGTTGGATCCGGAATTGGACGAAAAAACCGCAGCGTGGCGCGTGATTCGTTTGAAAAAGAGCGACCCGTCAATGCCCATTCCGTACAAGAAAAAGCAGCTGATTGTCAAACACTGGAAATCAATAATCGTTGACATGAAGGCGGAAGAAATTCAGCGTCTGCACGACCTGTTACAAGATCAGCCTACAAAGCCAACGGACGACATCGAAATTGACATTCGTAAATTTGAAGCCCCGTGGAAAGACGACGTTACGCTTGACGACATGGACGTCGATTTGGGGAAAACCGTTCCCATGGCGGAAGACATGCCTGACCCGTCAAAAACTCCGGCGGACGACGGCGAAGAAGCCGCTGACAATCCAACTCCGTCAGATAATTTGAAGTTGCCGGAAAAGGGAACTGCGCCGGATTCGTCTTCGAAAGATGAAACCGACGGCGCTTTTCAAGCGGAACCGCCTGAAGAGTCTCCCGCTCCGGCGAAAACAGAGAATACAAAGAAGACGGAGAAACCGGTGAAGTCTGCCAGTTTTTTTCCGACTGTGAAAATTCCTGAAGTTTTAGAGCCGATTCTATTTGATTCGTCAGATGAACAGGAAAACACGAAATTGACCGCCCAAGACGACTCGGAAACCTATACGGATATTGACGTTATGGAACCGGAACAGCAGAAGACCGCAAAGTCGAACAAGCGTTCTCCGAAGAATGTAAAGAAAATGGCGGCTACTATTGAGGAAGTCGGTCCGTTAGAGGATAACTTTCTTCAGCAAAGAGAAGAATTTATTAAAAAAGCTCTGGAAGAACGAAACCGGAAAATTGAAGAATTCAAGAAAAGTCAGGATCCGTATCAGTTTATTCCGTCCCCCTGGAAACGAAATCCGCTTGTCATATAGCGGCAAGATAATGCGGAATGCGTAATTTTCTTTGGATGAGGCTTACGTAATTCCGAATTCAGAATTAAATAACTCCCAACTACTCTCATGGCTGTATTTCTTTTATTCGCATTTTTGTTGTTGATCCTCTTTTTGCTGGCGGCGCTGGGTAAGAAAAACCGCCTGTTTGGCTTTTCCATACTGGTAACGATTCTTGTAGGAGTGGCGGCAATAAGCGTAACGCGTAACGACGTTGTTCAAATTAAGGGCGAAACGATGGGAACGTCCTATCGCGTATCGGTAGTTGTTCCTGTGTATATTTCCTGGACGCGAGAGTTTAGAGACGAACTGCTCAAAAAGAAAATTGACGAGGAACTGGCGCGGGTGAACGCGCTGATGTCAACCTACGACCCGAACTCCGAGCTGTCGCGTTTGAATAAACATCAGTCTGCGGAGCCGTTCCCGATTTCCGCCGATACGGCAAAGACGCTGCGTCTGGCGTTGGAAATAGCTCAAAAGACAGACGGCGCTTACGACCCAACCGTTGGTCCGCTTGTCAACCTGTGGCGATTCGGACCGGAAGACCGTCCGGAAAAGGTTCCGTCTGACGAGGAAATCGCCGCAGCAAAACAGCGCGTTGGCTGGGATAAAATCAAGATTATCGAACAGCCTGGCGCCGCCGATTCTCAGCCGCAGTACACCGTCGTTAAGTCTGACCCCAACGTCTATATTGACCTGTCCAGCGTCGCCAAAGGGTTTGGTGTGGACTGCGTTGCCGAGCTTTTGACTCAAAACAGGTACAAGGATTTCCTCGTCGACGTTGGCGGAGAGCTGCGTTCCAGCGGCAAAAACGTTGCTGGTAAAGATTGGTCAGTGGGAATTTCCAATCCTGCTTTAATGGACGCGAGTCTGGCGAAAACCGTTTCTTTGAGCGACAAAGCGATTGCCACCTCCGGCGACTATTTGAACTTCTACGAGCTGGACGGCGTGCGGTATTCGCATATAATCGATACGCAAACCGGGCGCCCGATTACGCATAAAACCGCGTCCGTCTCGGTGATAGACGATTCCTGCATGACCGCCGACGCCTGGGCGACGGCTCTGCTTGCCTTGGGCGCAGAAAAGGGAATGCCTCTGGCAAAAGAGAACGGACTGCACGTTATTTTCCTCGTCCGCGACGGGGACGAGTTTGTCGTCCAGAGCGTGAATCAGGAATGAGCGGCGAGGCGCCCATACTGAGTGTGATTGCAGGTCAGTCCGTTCACGGATTTTACGGATTAAACGGATTTTCACCGATTGGCGGCGAGGCGCCGCTCCCAATCCGCGCTCCCGCGGTGCGAAGGCGCACACCCAACCCGCGCTACCGCGCGAAACGTATTATAACCGCTCCCGTTGGTCGCTTTCGTTATTGATAATTCTAATAATTTCCCCTCTTAATTAAACTTGAAAAAACATCTCTAATAGGGAGCCAGCTTGCTGGCAACCGAAAGTTTTTTCAAGTTGTTTCGTCTGGTAATATCTCCCGCAGCGGAATGAGGACGAATTCCCGTTCGTACATGCGCGGGTGCGGGATAATCAATCGGGGCGAGTTCATAATGACGTCGTCGTACAGGAGAATGTCGAGGTCGCAAGTGCGCGGACCGTT
Organism: uncultured Planctomycetota bacterium; assembly: GCA_902770245.1. Taxonomy (GTDB): domain Bacteria; phylum Planctomycetota; class Planctomycetia; order Pirellulales; family Thermoguttaceae; genus RUG11551. The sequence goes on from CACXSS010000088.1 coordinate 13,581, forward strand.
TTTAATCGTCCGAACGCGTCCGAGGTCAAGCTCGATTTTCTGCGTTTGGTTCAGTAACTCTTCCGGCTCCAACCGGGTTTGGACGAGAATCGCCCCGTTGCGATATTTCGGCTGACCGGCGGGACCGCCGACGGGATCGGTCAGAATCAAAGACGAATATTTCACAACCGACGTCTCTGGCAGCGCGTTGATTCGGCGAATACATTCTTTATACGTCTGCTGGGCGTTACCCAAATTCGCCCCAAACGCAATCGCCGCCATAGCGGGAGCGTTCGGATCGGTTCGCGGCGGTAAAACGGGCTTGTTCATGTGGAGGCAGTAGGCAATAGGCAGTAGGCAGTAGGCAGTAGGGAATGGGGAATAGATTGCGAATCAATTCCTATTTTTAGTATACCGACCGTGCGGGTTTTGTCAATCGGGTTAAAAAACGTTTTTGATATAATAGAAAACGAGAGTTCAGCATTAAAACTCCTCACTCCTCACTCCTAATTCCTAACTTAAAAGCCATTGTTTTTCTATTCACGTAATTTATTTTTCTAATCCCTCTTTGAAAAAAATAAAAATAGTGTATAATATCGTCTCAATTTTTCGAAATTCTAACTTTGAATATTGGTTCATGGTTGGAAGTTTATTCGTAAATTTATAACGCATAAAATAATGACGACTAAAAAAGAAACCGTTAAAGTTGGACTGGTTGGATTTGGAACCATCGGAACAGGAGTTGCGAAACTTCTGCTCAACGAGAAGAAGCTCATGGCTCAGCGCAGCGGCGTTGACCTGGTTTTGGCGCGCATCGCCGACCTTGACACGACCCGCGACCGCGGCGTTCCCAAGGCGATGAAAATCCTCACCAATTCCGCAGACGATATTATCAACGACCCGGAAATCTCCATTGTTGTGGAGCTGGTTGGCGGCACGACGTACGCTAAAACTCTGGTAGAAAAAGCTCTCAACGCTCACAAAAACGTTGTTACGGCGAACAAGGCTCTTTTGGCGACCTACGGCAAAGAACTCTTTGACTTGGCGCGCGCCAACGGCTGCACAATCGCGTTTGAGGCGGCGGTTGCCGGCGGAATTCCGATTATTGCTGGCATCGGACAGTCGCTTCAGGCGAACAACATCCAGTCCATTCGAGCCATTCTCAACGGGACGAGCAACTTCATTCTGTCTACCATGGAAGAAACCGGCGCGGACTACGACTCTACCGTTAAGGAAGCCCAGCGTCTCGGCTATGCGGAAGCCAATCCCGCTTTGGACGTCAACGGGTCAGACGCGGCGCAAAAGCTGGCGATCCTGGCGCACCTTTCCTTCGGCGCTGTTGTCAATTGGAAAGACATTCCCCGCGTTGGAATTGACGTCGTTCAGAGCGTTGACATGTACTTCGCCAAACAGCTGGGATACAAAATCCGTCTTTTGGGCGTTGCTAACAACACCAAATCCGGGCTGGAACTGAGCGTTTCTCCGACGCTGGTCAAACAGGGAACCAACCTGTCCAACGTTTCTGGCGCGTTCAACGCAGTCAGAGTCGTCGGCGACGCAGTCGGCAACGTCTTCTTCTACGGAAAAGGCGCGGGAGAACTCCCCACCGCCAGCGCGGTCGTTGCGGACATTCTCGACACCGCCATCGGTAGAACGGCTATCACGTTCAGAACGCTCAACCTGTGGGGAGACGACCGCCCTGCCGCCCCGCTGAGAAATCCGAACGACGTCGAAGGACGCTATTATCTCCGCATGGACGTTGCAGACGCGACTGGCGTTATGGCTCAGATTGCCGACATTCTGGCTACGTCGTCGATATCCATTGCCTCGCTGCTGCAGTACGGCGCCGGCAACGGAAAGTCCAACGGAACCGTCCCGATGATTATCATGACCCACGGAACCAACGAAGGCGCGGTCAACCAGGCGATTGAGAAGATCAAAGCCCTCAAATGCGTCAAAGGCGCCCCGGTCAAGCTGCGAATTTTGGACTAAAAGAATAACTAGCCGTGACCGTTCCGCTTGCAAGTGTGAGGCAAGCGACCAACGGGAGCGACTATAATAATCTCGCGCGGCAGCGCGGACTGGGTGCGGCGCCTCGCCGCCCCGCTTGACAAAGTCGGAAAAAACTATATAATACGCGAAATTTATTTTTATCCTAAGAGGAACTGCGAAACGAGTCCGTTCGTTCGGCAGAGTCGCCGGCGAATCGCTCCTGACCGCACTCCCGAAAAATCCAAGGAAAGCTTCAAATGAAAGAAGGAATTCATCCCCGTTACGTCGAAATGAAGGTAACTTGCGGTTGCGGAAACACGTTCGTAACCCGCGGCACTCAGCCCGAAATGAAAGTCGATATTTGCTCGGCTTGCCACCCGTTCTACACCGGACGTCTGAAGTACGTTGACACTGCTGGACGTATCGAAAAGTTCAACAACAAGTTCTCTGGCAACTACGCCAGCCTCAAACGCGGCAAGAAACAGAATACCGAAGCCGCCGAATAGCCTCTTTATAGAGTTACGCATACCGAGAGACCGAAAACCCCTCGCTGGGGGGATTTTAATCTCTCGGTATCTGATTTTAAATGTTCATCATTTGCATATCATTGTTTTTTTAAACACGAAATACACGAAATAAGCGAAAGTTACGAAAAAATTTTTTAGATATCAAATAATCCTTTCGTCTGCTTCGTTCTTTTCGTGTTTTTCGTGTTAAAAAATACTTTTGAGGCTGGCAAAACGCCTGCTTAGTTCACAGTGAGATCATGAAAAAATATCTGGAAGAAAAACTGGCTCGATTTGAAGAACTCGAAAAACTGCTGCAGGACCCGGCGGTTTTGGCAGACGGTCCGCGTATGGCGGCAGTGGCGCGCGAACACGGTTCGATCGCCAAAGTCGCGACGGCGTACCGGACGCTCAAGGATTTCAACCGTCAGATTCAGGAAGCCAACGATTTGATCAACGGGCACGACCCGGAACTCAAAGAACTGGCGGAAGCGGAACTGCCGGAACTCAAACAGCAGCGCGAAGAGGTTTGGGATTCGTTAATCGACATGACCGCCGGCGGCGAGGACTCCAACCGTACCAAGCTCATTCTGGAAATCCGGGCTGGCACCGGCGGAGACGAAGCGGCTTTGTTCGCCCGCGATCTGTACGACATGTACACGCATTACGCGGAAAACAACCACTGGAAAGTCGAGATCATGGACATGAACGCGACGGAATTGGGCGGGTTTAAGGAAATCGTCCTCGGCATTTCCGGCGAGAACGTCTACCAAAAACTGCAGTACGAGTCCGGCGGGCACCGGGTTCAGCGCGTTCCGGAAACCGAGGCGAAAGGACGAATTCAAACCTCCGCCGCCACCGTTGCCGTCATGCCGGAACCGGAAGACGTCGAAGTCGACTTGAAGCCGGAAGACTACCGTCTGGACAGATTCTGCTCCTCCGGTCCCGGCGGTCAGCACGTCAACAAGACGTCGTCCGCCATTCGTCTGACGCATTACGCGACGGGCATCGTCGTTCAATGCCAGGACGAAAAATCCCAGCACAAAAACCTCGCCAAGGCTCTCCGCGTTTTGAAGACCCGCATTTACGAAAAGCTCCACGAGGAAGAAGAAGCCAAACGCTCGGACGACCGCAAAACCAAAATCGGCTCCGGCGACCGCTCTCAGCGAATTCGCACCTACAACTACCCGGAAAACCGCGTTACAGATCACCGCATCGGCTTGACGATTTACAAGCTCGACAGCATCATTGCCGGCAACATGGACCCGATTATCGACGGTTTACTGGAATACGAACGCCAGGAACAAAGAATGGCGTTTGGCACGCTTGACTAGCGAATTAGTAATTAGTGATTAGTAATTAGTAATTACGCAAGGCGGCGGCGAGGCGCCGCTCCCAATCCGCGCTGCCGCGCGAGACGTATTATAATCGCTCCCGTTGGTCGCTTACATCTTTTCCCTACTTAAAGTTTTTTGGAAAGGGGAGTTTGAGGGGAAAACCTTTTTTTCAAAAAAAGGTTTTCCCCTCATGTTATTTCAACTTGAAAAAACTTCTCTAAAAGGGAGTCAGCTTGCTGGCGACCTAAGTTTTTTCAAGTTGGCGGCTTGCCGCCGAAGTAATCTCGCGCAAAGTTCGCGAAGTCCGCAAAGTAA
>CACXSS010000089.1:0-16862 GCA_902770245.1 uncultured Planctomycetota bacterium
AGAAAAAAACTGTCGCGTCGTTCGTTTTTGGGACAGTGCGCTGTCTCGCCGTTTGTTGTTACTCTATTAGGCGCTGGCAGCGCCTGTTTTGCTGCGGACGCCGTTCCTGCGCCAACGCTGGCGGACAGTTCGGAAATCGGCAAGCCGTACGCTGGCTGGAAAGAGGGCGATCTCGATCTGCATTACATCTACACCGGTCGGGCGGAATCGAGCTTTCAGATTTTCCCGGACGGGACGTCGATGCTTCTCGACGCCGGCGAATTCCACGTTCAGAAGGATAAACGAACGCCGTTTCTTCCCGACGGGGCGCGTTACGCGGGAGAATGGGTCGCCCGGTATATTAAACGGGTCAACCCGGCGGGCGACCACGTCGACTATATGATGTGTTCCCATTTTCACTCTGACCATTGCGGCGTTGATACGTTTAACGCTGGGAAGACGTCCGGCCGCGGAGACGACTATTTCCTTTCCGGCTTCGCGCAGGTTGCGGAATACATCCATTTTGACGAGGTCTTTGACCGCGCCTATCCGGACTACAACGCTCCTGTTACAGCAATGAAAATGCGGGAGACGGCGAACTGGCTCAAATTCGTTGAGTATCAGGAAAAGGCGAACGGGCTGAAACGAACCCCGTTTATCGTCGGGCGGGGGAACCAGATTGTTCTTAAGAAATCGCCGGAGAAGTACAAAGGACAATTCCAGGTTCTCAACGTCTGCGGCAACGGCGCGATCTGTCTGGAAGCCCCGAAGCCGGAAGACGAGTTCAATCCGGACGTTGCTCTGCCGACGGAAAACCTGTTTGTGAAGTACCCGGAAAATGCGAAGTCCGGGAAAAACGAGAACCCGCTCAGCCTCGGGTTCCGGCTGTCCTACGGCAAGTTCCGGTTCTATACCGGCGGCGATATTAGCGGCGAAGTTCTGGACGACAAAGGGCGCGACGTCGGCATTGAAGTCCTCGTCGGGAGAACGGTCGGGAAAGTCCACGTTTGCAAAGCCAACCATCACGCGTCGACCAACGCCATGCGCGCCGGGTTCGTCCAGGCGGTTCAGGCGAACGTGTACGTCAACAACGTCTGGCACAAAGGACACGTCAACGACAAGACCATGAAAATCATGACGTCCCGCGACCTGTATCCCGGCGACAGAATCGTCTGCCCAACCGTCTACGACGTCTACAATTCAGCAGCGTTCAGAACGGCTCCGTGGCAAAAAGACCTCGTCAAAGTCGGCGGACACGTGGTCGTCAAAGCCTACGACGGCGGAACGAAGTTCAAGGTCTACTATCTGGAATCGAAAGACGAGTCCATGATTGTTAAAGCGGTTTACGGTCCGTGGGATTGCTAAGAATAATTAGTAATGAGTAATTAGTAATGAGTAATTGGCGCAAAGCGATCCTCAATGGTTGCGTACAGGTCAATTTCGACCTGCCAATAACCAACGGGGAGCGCCTGCGTAATTACTAATTACTAATTACTAATTACTAATCACTAATTACTAATTCTCTTCCGGCTTATAGTCAAACGTGTCCCAGTATTTCTGGTCGAGGTCGAACGGGTCAAGCGGGGCGTTGAAGTCGTGAGTCGGCGGGAGGACGCCGTAACGAATCATCTCCCGGACGTAGTCGCGCCGCGGGACGAATCGCACCGGGCAGTCCGCGCCGTTGTTGTCGGACTTGAAGCACATCGTATAGCGGTTGCTTTCCTCTAAAATGTACTTTCGACCGCGTTCTATTCCCGCCAGAATGGTTTTGTAGTCCGGGTCGTCTTTGTTCTCGAAAACGGGCTGACCGGATCGCGCCTGGCAGATTCCCGTTCCGCCAGCTTCTCTGGACAGCGGAGCGCGAAGAACTTTCGACTGTTCCGGATACGACAGGTCAAAGACGATGTGCCGGTTAAACCGCCCGCCGTCCATGGACATGGAAAACGGCACATACATGTTGTTTTGGTACTTGCTGACCGGATAGTATTTCTCGTAATTGAACGCAACAGAGAAATGCCCGATCTTCTTTTCCTGCGGGGTCTTGGCATGACATTCGTAACAGCGCCGCTGAATGGCTTCGTGCATTGCCCTGCCCTCTTCCCACTTGAAATCCTGACGGAGATTGTTTCCGTTGTCATTGCAGCCGATTGTACCCCAGCAGTTGACGCAATACGTCGCCGCGTTGGGCGCCCCGGCGTCAATCCAGTATTTAATCAGGTTGAGTTCCTGTTCCGACATCGCAATCGGACCGGGTCCGGCTGTGAGGAATTTTCCTTCGTACTTCTGCCCGGTTTGACGAATCCAGCCCATCTGAACGCCCGGGTGTCCTTTTTCGATGATCTGTAACAGCGTACTGCACCCGGTGCCGATGCGGTACGGCTCGAAGTTAGTGGGCGTATTTTCCGCGTACGGCGTTATGTTGCGGTTGTCGGCGAACATGCGTCGAATCGACATGTTGAAGTAGCCAATCGAGTACAGCGGCCCCCAGTGCCCGGAAACGTTGAACCCGCCGTCTTCCCTGTCCGGGTTATGACATTCCAGACAGTACTTGTCCAGAATCGGCTGAATGTCCCGGGCATAGTCGAAGAACTCGGGAATTCCCTCCGGGCGAACGGGTTCGTCTGGCGGACGGCGCATGATCTTAAACAGCTTGTCCCGATCTTCCGCGGTCGGCGTGTCAGTTCGGAATTCGTGACAGCCGATGCAGGTCGTGTTTTCGCCCGGCATGACGGAGGTAAACGAGTGCATTCGCTTAACGCATTTCCCGTCCGCGTCAATCGCCAAAAACAGACAGCTTTTCAAAGCTGGGAGTTTGAAATACGCGCTTCCGTCGGGAGAAACGGGGACTTCTCCCAAAAACTTTTCGACGGAGAACGTGCCGCCTGCCGACATCTCCGCCATAGCGCCGGTGTAGTTAATCGGCTTGGGCAGCGCCTCGTAAATGCGAAGCTTGGTAATCGTCCCCGGCTTGACGCCCTGCATCTTTCTGCCGTGATAAACGTTGACCAGCGCCAGCGTGCCGTAGTCCAGCGACCGATTTGTTTGATCAGCAATGATTCGTTCCCGTTCCCGCGGCATGACAGGTCGCGGCTCGGCAATCCAGTATCCCTCTTTAATCTGTTCCGGGGAGAGCGAAAACAGTTCCGTCGGTTTGCCGTCCTGATGGAACAGCACGACTTTGGTTCTGTTGGACGCCAGAAAATGGTCTTCGTCGAACGCCCACGGGTCGGTGAAGTCGTTGGCGGGGCTGATGTACTCAACGCCCTGCGGGTCGTCCGGTCCCAGACGCGGGTCAATGAGCGCTATCTTGCCGTAATGCTCTTTCATGCCGTGTCCCGGCGACCATGTAACAATCACTTTGGACGAGTTCGGAACCGGCTTGACGTCCAGAATCGTGCCGTGCCCGATCTGGTTGCCGTACATGACCATCTGGCGCGTTCCGTCGGGGTTCATAGACCAGAGATGATGAAACGCCATGTGATAGCGGTCGATGTACTCCCAGCGCATATACGCGATCTTGCCGTCGTGCGTAACCCAAGGGGTGTTGTCGTGTTCCAGATTCGGCGACAGCGGGCGGATGTCCGTCCCGTCCGCGTTGCATTTGTGAATCGTCCCGACTTGCGTTTTCCAGCATTGAACGTAACGGTTAGCGCGGGTGGAAACGAAAACGACAGAGTCGTCCGGCAGATACGTCGGCTCGTAGTCGTCCCAGCCGGGGGGAGAGTAAATCGTCTCGTCGGACTGCGCCGGGTTGACGTCTTCCCCAACGCCGGTGAGCTGTTTTAAGCCCGTGCCGTCAAGGTTTATCTCAAAGAGACTGTAATGCTTTTTCCCATCGGGAATGCAGGCAAAAAGGATTTTCTTGCCGTCGTAATGCAGTTGCGGGTCGCGGACGCTTCCGGATTTCTGCTCGAAAATCGTTCGGACTTGTTTCGTTTTGACGTTGTAGATGCACAGCTTTCCGCCCCCGTTGGGATGATGCGGGTACGTGTTCTGATTTTGAGCGTAGTAGCCGATGTTGGCGTACCAGTGCCCGTCGACGCTGGGTTTGCGAAGTACAAAGAGAATCTCGTCCGGCATGCCGACTTCCTGAAACTCCTCGAGTATGGACAGGCTCTTGTTCTCCGCAGGCGCTGGTTCGTCGGCGTGGGCAATGATAAACGACGTCTGAATTAACAAACAGACGGCAATGACAGCGTATCGAATTCGCATGACAGACTCCTTATGTCAGGAAACGTTACTGGCAGGACAACCGCAGAAAGACCCCCTCGCCTTCCTGAACAGTTTTACCCTATTATAACGGATACGAAATTTAAATGCAAGAGGGCGGGCGGCGAGGCGCCGCTCCCAATCCGCGCTGCCGCGCGGTTGCCTAAAACCGCTCCCGTTGGTCGCTTGCGTTTCCCTTGCAAACGGCGGCGAGGTTCCATTAAGAAACGTTTATTTTTTAAAATACTTCAGCCAATATTCGGTTTCTTCTTTTGACAGCGGGGTATCGGGAGTGGGCTTTTCCTGAGCTTTTTTAGAGTTGTCGCTATGCTGACGTTCCGGCAGCTTCATCCCGCCGAAATACCATTGATCGGAATCGCGGTAGATGAAATGTCGGCGTCTGACGGTCGCCTGAATTCGGTGGTCACTGGAAATGACGACAACGGACTCTCCCCGCTGGGCGTTTTGAACCATCTCGATTATCATCTCGTCGGCGTCTTGATAATCGCGGGCAAAGACGATGTGAACCCCGCTGCGAGTATACGAACTGGGCAAGAACTCCGGCGGCTCCAGGGCGTCAAAGACAATCGTCGTTTCCTTCCGCCACGACTCCGACAGGTCTTTGATAACCAATCCCAGCATTGTTTCCCGCGCCCGTTCCAAAACGCCCGGCTCATATCGACCCGACAAGGTCGGTTCCTGATTGGAAGTGGGTATTGCCGAAATCGGCTTTTTCGGAAACATAACCTTTTCCTTTCCGCCAGTGCGGCTCGCACCCCGCCCTACTGCCGTCAGCAAGCCGATCGCGTGAATCAAATTGTAACCGTCGATTATGAGCATGTTTGGGAATTCCTTTCTGAATTATACCCGTAATTATACGTCTATATTCCAGTTTTTAAAGTAGGGGCGTTAATAGTTAAAATCACGCTGCTTGTTTTCCCTCCCCCCTCTTTTACTCCAACGTCAAACCATGTAAAATAATTGACAGATGAGAATAGTATTTTCCTCTCGCAACTCAACCACGACAAAACCACAATGAAAAATACCGTTTTAATCGTTTTGACAACGCTGTCGATTTTGTTTGCAGCGTCCTGTTTTGCTCAATACAAGCCGGGAGACGCGATTACGCCCCCGGACTATCCAAGCCTGAAAAATCCGGCGATGAAGTTCGGGCTAATCAACAAACAGGGAAAGCGATTCGCCAAAGACCCGTCGGTCGTCCGATTCAAGGGGAAGTACTGGATGTATTTTTCCTTTACTCCCCGCGACCCTCAAAAGAAAAGCCGCTATTACATCGGCGTTGCAACCAGCAACGATTTGACCAACTGGACGCACGTCGGGGATGTAACGCAGCAACCCGACAGTGGTTTAAAAGACATTGCTGCGCCGTGCGCGAAAGTTTGGGACGGAAAAGTGCATCTGTTCTATCAGTCGTGGAAAGAAGGAACTCAAAACGCGATTTACTACGCAACGTCTGAGGACGGCTTGCATTTCCAAAACGTTTTTTCAACGCCGATCTTCTCTCCTAAAGGCGACTGGACAAACGGCAGGGCGATTGACGCGGACTTTATCGAGTTCAAGGGGAAATGCTATCTCTACGCCGCAACGCGCGACCCGGCAGGACGAATTCAGAAACAGGTTGTCGCAGTTGCAGAGGATCGCAACAATCTCGCCCCGGATCAGTGGAAGCAGTGCGAGCGCTCCATTCTCGAGCCGACTCTGCCGTGGGAAACGCGCTGTATTGAAGCGGCGTCCGTTTGCGAACGAGACGGGAAACTGTTCATGTTCTATGCCGGCGGATACAACAACAATCCGCAGCATATCGGGCTGGCGCAGTCGGACGACGGCATTCATTGGAAACGCGTCTGGGACGTCCCGTTTATTACCAACGGACCGAAAGGACAATGGAATTCCAGCGAGTCTGGGCACCCCGGCGTCTTTATCGACCCGGAAACCGGCAAAACATGGCTATTCTTTCAGGGCAACAACGAAAACGGCAAATCCTGGTTCCTGTCCAGAGTCGAGCTGGAATGGGTTGACGGTCTGCCGAAAGTGAAATAGCGGCGTCGCGTTATTGACATTTTCTCAACATGAGCTATAATTCCAGACGTTGAAGCTGACGCAGGAGTCGCAAGCGCGATTCCATGGGAATCCGGCAGCGGGCGCGGTTCGTTCTGAACGCGGTTTGCTGAGAGTCCGGAACGGTCCCCAGCCGCTGTACGAGTTTGAAAACGCAACTCGTTTTCACTGTCGGCAATACAAGTCATTCCGGCTCGCGCCGGGAGAAGACGCCGACAGGTTGACAGGGAATTCTGATTGACAGAGAATTCTCTTGTTAAGAACTCAAGTCAGAAGACCGGTCGCTTCGAGAATTTGTCGTTTGCCGGGGACGAACGGCGGGTTCGAGCAGAAAAGAGCCGTCTTTTCTGTCATTTCTAACATTTTCATTATGAATCATCGTTTTTATCGAAACTGGCGAGCGTTTACGCTTGTCGAGTTGCTGGTCGTTATCGCGATTATCGGCGTCCTGATTGGACTGCTCTTGCCGGCGGTGCAAGCCGCGCGAGCGTCCGCCAGAAATCTTCAGTGCAAAAACAATCTCACGCAGATGGGCATCGGTTTGCAGTCGTACCATACCGCCAACAAGGCGTTTCCGCAAGGCGGAGTCAACATGCCGGGCACGTACGTCAACGGCGTTCAGATCCCGCAAAGCGACTGGCGTGGGTTCGCCTGGTCGGCGTATATTCTGCCCATGATGGAACAGCAGAGCGTCTACGATTTAATCAATTTCGATAAAGTCTACTATGACGCGGAAAACGAACCGGCGGGGAAAACGCTCCTGTCGACGTTTATCTGTCCGGAAGCGCAGGCAGAGCCGATGAGAGCCTGTTCTGTCAATGCGGGAACGGAAAAGAAAGAGTTTAAAGTCGGGAACAAGTCGATTTTCAAAGACGTTGCCGTTACGAAAAACGTTACTTACGGCGGGTCAGACTACGGCGGGATGTACGGTGAACGAATCGACTATCCCGGCAGAACGCTGCCCCTGCCCAACGAGCCGCCCCGGGGAACGCTGCTCTACGACCGCCCGATTAAAATCAGCGATATTCGCGACGGGACGTCCTGTACGATCATGGTCAGCGAAGATTCCGGCTGGGTTGACGGGCAATGGATTAACGGTCTGAACGTCTTCGACCAGTCCGGCGCAATCAACGACCCGAAAATCACGGAAAACGAAATGCGTTCTGACCATCCCGGCGGCGTCAACGCGGCGTTTGCCGACGGACACGTCGAGTTCCTCAGCGATCGAACGGACTTGCCGGTCGTTTCGGCTCTATGCACCCGAGCGGGCGGAGAGATTGTTGAGAACGACGAGTAAGGGAATTAGTAATTAGTGATTAGTAATTAGTAATTTCGCAAGCGTTACAAAGTTTTTTGGAAAGGGGAGTTTGAGGGGAAGAACCTTTTTTTCAAAAAAGGTTTTCCCCTCTTAATCAAACTTGAAAAAACTTCTCTAAAAGGGAGCCAGCTTGCTGGCGACCGAAAGTTTTATCAAGTGCGGGCGGCGAATTGCCGATCCCAGTCAGGTCTATTTCTTCTTTCTCAATCCCAGCCCTTCAATCAAATCGTAGAGAATGGATCGGACGGGTTGAGCGTGACGGAAATATCCGCCCGGCAAGACAAGTTCTTTTAATAGCGCGCCGAAACCCGTCAGGACGTTGGTTTGAATCGCCCGGCGGGCGTCGAAGTGCCTTTTTTGACGTTCCAGTTGTTTGACGTACCGCTCAGACTCCGGCAGCGTTTTTGCCCGGTCAATGAGCGATTCTATCAGCAGCGGGTGCGTTGCAAGCGTGTCGATAACCGTGTTGAAGTATCGCCATTTTGGCGGATTGTTACGAAGCTGTTCAACCGTCGGGGCGGTGGAATAGTTTTTCCCGTGGAGACGATAGCTGATCAGCGGCTGGTTTATGTACTCGACTTTTCCGCACAGCGGCGCGAGCAGATAAATCCAGATGTCGTGACACGCCAGCTGGTCTGGAACCGGCAGGACTCTGTCCAGAATGGACTTTCTCACCGCCATCGTACAGCCTGTCCAGACGGTCATGGGCGACTGGAGCGGATAGAAGTACCGCCAGAATTCCCTCACGTGCATTCTGGTCAGGTACTCGTCCAGATACATATTTTGAAATTCGCCTGCCCCGTCGATGAGTTTCGCGTTGCCGGTAATCAAGCCCAGATCAGAATCGGATTCAAAGCGGTTGAGGCACCGCTCGATTCTGTCCGGCTCCCAGACGTCGTCACAGTCGGAAACGATAACAACGTCTTTCGTACATAGGCCCAGCGCTTTCGAGAAGTTCTTTGTACAGCCCAGATTCTGTTCGTTACAAATAATTTTGACGTCAAAGGGCGCGGTTGCTTTCCATTTTTCCAATTCTGCGACTGTATCGTCTGTCGAGCAGTCGTCGACAAAAACGACCTCGTCCGGCAGGCGCGTTTGAGCCAGAATGCTGTCCAGCTGCGGCTTCATGTATTGCGTGGAATTGTACACGGCTATTGCGACAGAAACGGACAGCTTGCTCATGACTTCTTTTCTTCTTCCAGCCAATCAAAGAACATGTACATGCTGGAAATGTTGTTGTTGGAATTCTTAATCTCTTCCGGCGTCAGCCAGAGAACCTGCGCCACCTCGCGTTCAGACGGTTTGATGGCGGCGATCTGTTCGTCGGTCATGTCCGCCAGCCACCAGGCAATATGAGCGCCCCAGGCGGAAAGGGATTCCAGAATCCGTCGCCGGGGCGTACAGGGCGCGCCCAGCTCTTCGGTGAACTCTCGAACAAGCGCCTGTTGCGGCGTTTCGCCCGGTTCAATTCCGCCGCCGGGAAAAGAGTACAGCAGTGGCGCGGGAACGAATTCGGAACGCTGAATAACCAGATATTTCCCGTCCCGTTCGACGATGCCGACCACTCCCTTGCGAACGATGCGGGATTCCACCTCCGCTCTGTAGGCGGGATCGGTGGAATCCTCTAAATGCACTCGTTGACAGGGGGAGTTTTTGTAGTCCATAAACTAGATCTTTCGCAGGTCTTTGACGCGTTTGGCTTTTCCGTCGAATCGTTCCAGAGTTCGCGGTTCAACCAGCGTAACCTTGACGCGAATGTTGATAATGCGTTCAATCGCCATCGCGATGCGCTTTTGGAGGGTTTCGAGCGTTTTAATCGTGTCGTCGCCCAGCAGCGCGTCGGTGATTTCGACTTTGACTTCAATCCGGTCGAGATTGTCTTCTCGAGTGAGGATGATTTCGTAGTACGGTGCGACGCCTTCAATCGACAGAATCGCCGTTTCGATCTGGGACGGGAAGACGTTGACGCCGCGGATAATCATCATGTCGTCTGAACGGCGGGAAATGCGGGCGATTCGACGCAGCGTTCTGCCGCATTCGCATGTTTCCGAAATAATCTTGGTGATGTCGCGCGTGCGATAGCGGATAATCGGCATCGCCTGCTTGGACAGGGTCGTCAAAACCAGTTCCCCTTCTTCGCCGTCAGGCAGAACTTCCAAGGTTTCCGGATCGATGATTTCCGGATAGTAATGGTCTTCAAAGATGTGCAGACCGTTTTGGCATTGACATTCTCCGCCGACGCCCGGACCGACGATTTCGCTCAATCCGTAGATGTCGTACGCCTTGATTCCAGACAGCTCTTCAATCTTCTGACGCATGGCTTCCGACCACGGTTCGGCTCCGAAAACCCCTCTTTTGAGCGGGAGCTGACGGACGTCGATGCCCTGCTCTCCGGCGGCGTCAAGCAGATGGAGGAAGAACGAAGGCGTGCAGCAAATCGCCGTTACGCCAAAGTCTTTCATGAGCATAAGCTGACGAGCCGAGTTGCCTGTCGAAACCGGCAAAACGGTTGCGCCTAACGCTTCCGCTCCCTGATGAGCGCCCAAACCGCCGGTAAACAGTCCGTATCCGTAGCAGTTCTGAACGATGTCGCCTTTGGTCATGCCGTAAGCCAAAAACGCTCGCATAACCGTTTCTGCCCAGACGTCAAGGTCAGTTTGCGTATAGGCGACGACAATCGGTTTGCCCGTCGTTCCGCTTGAGGCGTGAAGACGAACGATGTCCGACATCGGCGACGCGAAAAGCCCAAAAGGATACGTGTCGCGCAAGTCAGCTTTGACCATAAACGGCAGCTTGGAAATGTCGTCAATCGATTGAATATCCATCGGCGAAACGCCGTTTTCGTTCATGCGATTGCGAAACAGTTCGACTCGTTCGTAGGCGCGGCCGACGATATTGACTAATCGTTCTGTTTGCAGCGCGCGTAATTTTTCCTTCGGGAGGAAATCCATACTGCTCAAGGGATGGAACATGATTTAATGGGGGGCTAGGGGCTTATAAAATCAAAAAAACCTCGTCGGGTTACGCTTTTAAACGACCGTCAACGAGGTTATAGTATACCTATGCTTCCCGTCTGTAATTATATTACAGAACGAACAAGTTGTAAAACCAGAAATGTGTCAGCGGGTGCGAGCCGCACAGGGGGGAGAGACGCGTTTTGTAATAAAAGTTCACAAAGCGACCGACGGGAGCGGTTATTGTCTCTCGCGCGGAAGCGCGGACTGGGAGCGGCGCCTCGCCGCCTGTTATTTCTTATGGCGAATCTTGGAACGCATCTTGCGCTTCTTTCGACCCAGCTTTCTACGACCTTTTCCGCTAACTTTCGTTCCCACGGTTTATCTCCTTACGTTATTAATTAATGGTTCTTTAAACAATGCCTGATTTCTCAGGAAAAACAATAAATTTATTTTTGAGCGGTTATTTTACTCTTTTTTCCAAATTCCACAAGGGGGGGAGGAAAAACAAATTTTGAGAAAAATGAAATAAGCAGGCATTACAACGAATATTTTATATAGCGGTATTGATTATTATCGAAAATGATATATAATAAACCTAAATTGATTATTCAACCGCGCAATATTATTCAAGCATACATTAACAAATACCATTCAAAATGAGCGCTCAAAACCTTATAAATAAAACTGGAGACGTTTTTATTTCCTATCGTCATAATCACATTGATTTAGTAAATCCGGTTATTGAAGAGCTTGAACGGAGAAAAATCTCATACTTTATCGATAGAGAGGGAATTCATGGCGGCATGGAGTATTCGGAATTAATTCCTAAAGCAATAGAAGCATGTAAAGTTTTTCTTTTTTTCTGGACTTCAGATGCTAACCAATCCGACGATATGTTGAGAGAAGTTAAGATAGCGTTGGATTATCATAAAAAAATTATTCCTTATAAAATCGGACATTTCGATATTCATAATCATAGTTCGTTGTATTATTTCTTTAGTACAATTTGTTACCTCGAACAAGCTAATTATACTACTGTTGATTTAGTTAACCAGATTGTAAAAGCATTACAAGACATACAACAGCATACAGAAATTAAAAAGATTTTTCAAGATGCAGAAAAAGGAAATTCTGATGCACAGACTGATCTTGGCTGGCGTTACATTCGCGGCGATGGGGTTGAGCGAGATGAAACCGAAGCTATAAAATGGTTGTCGCCAAATGAACGTGAACATATTATAAAAGATATTGAAGAACAAAATTTAAATGGTGTTGAAATAGCTGCGGGAGGCGCGGCAATTGCAGCGGGAGCGGCAGTAACCACCACGATAAGTACCGTCGGACTGCTTGGCATACTGCCATTAGTAGGTGCAGGGTATTTTTTGAGAAAAGTCTTTGGAGGTGTATCAGGTACGGAAAATGATAATGAGCATAAGATAGAAGATAATGAGCATAAGATAAAACAAGACAAAGTTCCTCAAGATTTTACTCAAGCGTTTAAAGCGTATCAGAAGGCTGCTCAACAAGGAAATAGCAGAGCGCAAAACGTCCTTGGTTTTTGTTATGCTTATGGCGTTGGAGTTATCAAGGACGTTGTAGAAGCTAAGAAATGGTTTCAAAAGGCGGCTCAACAAGGAGATGAGGACGCTAAAAAGGCGTTAAAAGCTCTTAAATAAGGCTTATCCGTCAAGTTGGCGCTTGTGAACTAAAAAACGGAGTTTTACCCGCCAAAAGTTTCTTAACACGAAATACACGAAAAGATTTCAGAATAACTTTTCGCGTTAAATAACACCTTCAATAGTTCACTCTATAAATTAAGCCGCAAAGAACGCAACGTTATCTTTATAACTTTGCGAACTTTGCGTGAGTTTTTAACGGAAACTCCGTTACCGCCTTCTATTTCTTTGCGTACTTTGCGTTCTTTGCGGCTTAAAATTTTTCAGCAGCAGGAGACTGCCGCGATCCTGACGAACTGTATTTCTTTAGTTCGCCCCCTCCGACGAACCGACAAGTTCTTTTTCCATCTGTTCGATGGTTCCGCCTTTGGTTTCCGGCATGAGGTACAAGGCGAAGAAGAACTGCAGCAGCGTCATACATCCAAAGAATGCGAACGCCGGCCAGACCGCGTAATTAACAACGATCGGGAACGTCCACGAAACGACGACGCACATAAACCAGTGCGTAAACGATCCCAGCGCCTGACCTTTGGCTCGAACCGCGTTGGGGAAGATTTCCGAAATAAACACCCAAATTACCGCGCCCTGCGAAATCGCAAAGAAGGCGATAAATCCGAAAAATCCCAAAACGCAAACGGTTGAATTAATCTGATCCGTCGGAAGATACAGCTGCCAGGTAATCAGAACGTACATGGCGGTCGTGCCCAGCGCGCCGAACATCAACAGCGCCCGGCGTCCAAACCAGTCGATAAAGAACAGCGCCATCACCGTGAATATCAGGTTGACGGTTCCGACGCCTACGGTTGCCAGCAGAGCGGATTCGCTGCCCAGATTGCACATCTCAAAAATTCGAGGCGTGTAGTAAATCAGCGCGTTGATGCCTGACAGCTGATTGAACATCGCCACCGCCCAGGCAAGGAAAATAACCCACAGGTACTTCTTTTGGAAAAGGCGAACGTTGTCCTGACCCTGACTTTGAATCATCGCCAAAGAATTGGAAATCTCGTCCAGCGTCTTGTCGCAGTCCTCGTCTCCGATTTTTTCCAGAACCGTTCTCGCTTCCTCTTTACGATTCTTGCGAACCAGCCATCGCGGGCTTTCCGGAATGGTAAACAACAGCGCCCAGAAGATAATAATCGGCAGACATTCCGCCCCGAGCATGAGCCGCCATTTGATTTCATCCGCTCCCATGGGCGTTGTTACAAAGAAGTTAGCCAGTTTTGTGCACCATTCCCAAACAATCGACTGGTTGTCAATAGCTTTGGCAACCAGATAGTTGGAAACGTACGACGTCAAAATGCCGAGCACGATATTGAGCTGGTTTACCGCAACCAGACGGCCTCGCAAATATCCCGGCGCGATTTCCACAATGTATAGCGGCACGATAACGGAAACGCCGCCGATTGCCAACCCTCCGATAAATCGCATCACAACAAGCGTATGCCAGTTTGGGGCGAACGCGCAGCCCACCGCCGAAATAAAGAACAGCAGAGCCATCAAAAACAGAGAACGGCGTCTGCCGAGCAAGTCGCACGGACGCCCGATGCTAAATGCGCCGATAACCGTGCCGATTAAAGCAATGGAAACCGTCAACCCGTGGTTAAACGGCGTGAGTTGATACTGATCCTGGATGACCTTTTCGCAGCCGGAAATAACGCCGGAATCAAACCCAAAAATCAGCCCGCCCAGCGCGGACGCGATTACAATGTAAAACAGGTAAAGCCAACGCATAGTATGTCTCAAATCGTGAAAAAGAGAAAGGATATTTTATCCCCCTTACTAAAGTTTTTTGGAAAGGGGAGTTTGAGGGGAAGAACCTTTTTTTCAAAAAAAGGTTTCCCCCTCATAATTTAAACTTGAAAAAACTTCTATAATAGGGAGCCAGCTTGCTGGCGACCGAAAGTTTTTTCAAGAGCGGGAAATAGCCCGCCAAGGAATTATTATACTACAAAGAATTAGCGATCGACGTTAATATTTCTCAACTGTAGCATTGTAGGAACACGCCTGTCAGACGAATTCTATTTCGGCAGCTTGGAAAGCGCTTCAGCCGCGTCGCTGTCGCCTTGATCCGCCGCTTTCTGGTACAATTCTCGAGCTTTGGCAGGATTAGCCGCAACGCCTTTGCCTTCCAGATAGCATTCAGCAAGCTTGCACTGGGCTTCAGCATCGTCTTGATCCGCCGCCTTCGTATACCACTGGACAGCCGCCGCTTTATCTTCCGCAATGCCGTGACCATCCTCGTACGCGTCGCCGAGCTTTCTTTGAGCCTTGGCGTTGCCCTGTTCCGCGGCTTTCGTCCACCACTTGACAGCTTCAGCCTTATTTCTGTCAACGCCGTGTCCTTCGTCGTAGCATTCGCCGAGTCTCATTTGCGCCAGAGCGTGTCCCTGTTCAGCCGCTTTCGTCCAACACTTGACCGCTTTTTCCTGATCTTTGTCAACGCCGTTGCCTTCATGATACTGTTCGCCGAGTTTGTACTGAGCCTCCGCGTCTCCCTGTCCCGCCGCCGGAGCCGCGCTGTTTGTCGCCGCAGGAGCAGCGTTGTCGGTTGCAGCAGGAGCAGCGTTGTCAGTCGCAGACGGAGCAGCGCTGTCGGTCGCTGCCGGTGTCGCGTTGGAATCGTCAGCCGGTTTCGAACAGGAATCGCACGCTGTAAATACTGCCGTCAAAGCCAGCAGCGCAGCCAAAGAAACGAATTTCCTGTAGGATTTCATGATAATACGCCTTTCCTGTAAATGAAATTAAAAAATGAATTGATAAATCAAGGAATCCGAATTCCTTAATAATTATTGTTATTCATTATACTTTATTCTCAAGATGCTTTAAGGGGGGGCTGACAGAAAAAACGAGTGAGGGGAGCTTTAGAATTATGGGGTTGCACAAACAATGAAAGGCGGTAATGAAGTGAGCGCTAGCGAACGGAATTACGCATTCGCCGAAGGCGAACACCCCCCATGTAACCAAGAGTCGCTTTTGGGCGGGTTTAGAGGATTGTCGTTGTCCGTCTGGCTGGTTTTCGGGCTGATTGTTATCACCGCCGTCGCCCGAAAGTTTGACGAGCCGTATATTCCGCTGATGGTCGAGTGCATTCACGGTCCCGACAAGACGGCTATGCATACCGGGTGGATAAGCGCGCTGGCGGCGCTGGGCGGGATGATTTCCGGCGCTCTGATTGGGAAACTGTGCGACCTGTACTCTCCCAAACGGATAACGGTTCCCACCCTGCTGGCGTCTGGGGTTACCATGGCGATGCAGGGTCTGGCGATGTCCTTAATCGGATACGCCGGTTGGCGATTCCTCCATTACGTTGCCGCCGGGGGTCTGGAGGCGATTTATCTGTCGATCCTGTCGAAGGTTACGCCCGCCAACCGTCAGGGCGCGGTTTTCGGTCTGTCGTCCTCGTTACGAATGGGCGGGATTCTTATCGCAACAGTTGTCAGCGGATTTATTATCTACTACCTGGGCGTCCGTGCCATTTACCTGTCCGCCGGCGTCATTTTCATCTTGACGATTCCCGTCTACTGGCTTACCGACAGCGTGATTAGGGGAAATAACCAAGACGCACAAAATTTGAACGATATAGATATGCCTAATAAAACAGAGAATTTATAGATTATTATTCTCCAAAATATTCTTAATATATCCGCTTATTCTTTGTTACCATCTTGACCAATCGGGGGAAGTATGCTATAATAGCCCTTCCAAAATTAAAAAGAGTACTCAAGGATTATAAAATAATCTATGAATCGAAATATTCAAATTCGCGGCGCAAGAGAGCATAACCTCGTCAATGTCAATATAGAGTTGCCTCGCAACAAGCTGATTTGCTTTACCGGCGTTTCGGGGTCGGGGAAAAGCTCGCTGGCGTTCGACACGCTCTACGCAGAAGGACAGCGGCGGTACGTGGAAAGCCTGTCGTCGTTCGCCCGACAGTTTCTCGGGCAGGCGCCCAAACCGGACGTTGACCTCATCTCCGGGTTAAGCCCCGCTATTTCTATTGCTCAAAAGACGGCGGGAAGCAACCCCCGCTCTACCGTCGGCACGATTACCGAAATCTACGACTTTCTCCGCGTTCTGTACGCACGAATCGGCGTTGGGCATTGCCCTGTTTGCGGAAAGCCCGTTACCGCTCAGACGCGTCAGCAGATTTTAGGTAAAATCCTGAGTATTGGCAGCAACCAGGAGACGATAGGCGGCAAGAAAGACGGAAAAGTCGAGTGCTTCCTCTTTCTCGCGCCCAAGGCGTATCATCAGCGAGGCGAGCAGGGGTACGCCCGGGTTCGGGTTGACGGCGTTGTTCGACAGCTTCAGGAGGACATCCGCCTTGACCGCCAGATGAGGCATAATATAGAGGTCGTCATTGATCGGCTGGAGCTGACTAGGCAGAACCGTCCGAGGATTCTGGAGGCGGTTGAGGCGAGCTTGAAGGTCGGCGACGGCGAAATGCTTTTGGCGGGCGAAGCCGGCTCGGACTTCAAGGACGTCCGCTTTTCCAGCCAGTACGCCTGTCCGACGTGCGGGCTGAGCTTTGCGGTTCCGACGCCGCAGATGTTCTCGTTCAACTCTCCGCAGGGCGCGTGTCCGGACTGCAACGGGTTGGGGGAAATCTACACGTTCGATCCGAACAAGCTGACGACTCATCCG
>CACXSS010000089.1:16870-23491 GCA_902770245.1 uncultured Planctomycetota bacterium
CCGCCGTTTAGTGAGCTGGGGCGATGGCGCAAGAGCATTTATCAGGGCGTCGCCCGGTATCTGGAAAAGAAGTTCGACAAGCCGGAAGGATACGTTCTCAATACGCCGTGGCAAGACCTTGACCCGGACGTCGTTCAAAAGATTTTGTGGGGAACCGGCGAGGCGCATATCGAATTCTCGTACAAAACGGGCGTCAACGAGCAGAAATGGGGCGGACCGTACGAGGGCGTCATACCGTCGCTGCTGTCAACGTACAACGCGGCGGGCAGTTCGATTCAAAAACGCCAGCTGGAAAAGTACATGGACGTTATTCCCTGCGGACATTGCGAAGGCGAACGGCTCAACGTTCAGGCGCGTCACGTTAAACTGTGCGCTCGCGGGGGCAAGTTTGACGGTCAGTGGCTGTCGCTGCCGCAGGCGTGCAAGCTGTCGATTGAAGATGCGCGCGACTTCTTCGGTCATTTACAGCTGGACTCAACGGAAATGACGATTGCGTCCGACGCCCTAAAGGAGATTCAGGGGCGATTGTCGTTCCTGTCTGACGTCGGTTTGGGCTACCTCACTTTAGGCAGAACGGCTCCGACTCTTTCCGGCGGGGAAATGCAGCGAATCCGTCTGGCGGGTCAGATTGGCTGCGGATTGACGGGGGTATTGTACATTCTGGACGAGCCGTCAATCGGGCTTCATTCCCGTGACAACATTCGCCTTTTGAATTCGCTTTCCACGCTGCGGGATCAGGGAAATACGGTCGTCGTTGTCGAACATGACGAAGAAACGATGCGTTCGGCGGACATGATTGTCGATTTCGGACCCGGCGCCGGGGCGAAGGGCGGATACGTAGTTGCGTCCGGGGATTTGAATACAGTCATGGCAACGCCCGAGAGCGTAACAGGCGCGTTTTTGGCGGGACGCCGTAAAATTGACATCCCCGCCCGACGGGAAAAGGCGGCAGAACCGCAATCTCAGGGACGAGGCGCGAAATACGGCTCTGTTAAAAAGTCAAAATATGCGTTGCAGGACGACCAGCCGAAGTCGATTATCGTCCGCGGCGCCCGCTATCACAATCTGAAAAATATCGACGTCGAATTCCCGCTGGGCAAGTTTATTTGTGTAACAGGCGTTTCCGGGTCTGGGAAAAGCTCGCTTATTAACGGGATTCTGGTCGAAGCCCTTCGGCGGGATTTGAACCGCGGCATCGGCGTTCCCGGCGCTCACGACAGAATCGACGGTCTGAGAAATCTCGACAAGATGATTGCCATCAACCAGTCGCCTATCGGCAGAACGCCTCGAAGCAACCCGGCGACGTACATCAAACTGTTCGACGAGATTCGCGATCTGTACGCCTCGCTGCCGGAAGCGAAAGCGAAGGGGTTCAAGTCCGGACGGTTCAGCTTTAACGTCGCCGGCGGACGCTGCGAGGCGTGCCAGGGCGCCGGCGCTGAAAAGCTCGAAATGGACTTCCTCGCCGACATCTGGACGACCTGCCCGGTCTGTAACGGAAAGCGGTTCAATGCGGAAACGCTGTCGGTGGAATTCAAAGGCAAATCCATTGCAGACGTTTTGGAAATGGACGTCGACGCCGCCATGGAGCTGTTCGAGAACATCCCGAAAATTCATTCCATGCTCAAAACGTTACACGACGTCGGGCTGGGATACATGAAAATCGGTCAGCCGTCGCCGACTCTTTCCGGCGGAGAAGCGCAGCGAATCAAGCTGGCGCGGGAACTGATTAAAATCGCGACGGGGAGAACGCTCTACATGCTCGACGAGCCGACGACGGGCTTGCATTTCGCCGACATCGATTTGCTGCTCAAGGTTCTGCATAACTTTGTTGACCTCGGCAACACGGTTATTGTTATCGAGCATAATTTAGACGTCGTCAAGACGGCGGACTGGGTAATTGAACTTGGTCCGGAAGGCGGCGAAGGCGGCGGTCAGCTGATTTTTGCCGGGACGCCGGAAGACATGGCGAAAACCGACACGCCTACGGGAATCGCGCTGCGTCCGGTTCTGGAACAGGCGAACAAACCCGCGCTGGAAATCAAGGACGTTCAAAAGCAGATTCGTAAAAAACCGGCGGCGGTCGAGACGTCCACAGCGTCTGCCGAGCCGGAAGTGATTCATATTGAAGGCGCGGCGGAACACAACCTCAAGTCCGTCGACGTCGATATTCTGCGTAACAAATTGACGGTGCTCAGCGGGCCGTCCGGGTCGGGGAAAAGCTCAATGGCAATCGACACGATTTACGCCGAAGGTCAGCGGCGCTATGTTGAAAGTCTGTCGTCGTACGCGCGTCAGTTTGTCGGGCAGATGTCAAAGCCCAAGGTTGACCTGATTACAGGCTTATCCCCGGCAATTGCGATTGAACAGAAGCGAACGTCACAGTCCCCGCGTTCTACAGTCGGGACGGTTTCCGAGATCTACGACTACGTCAGAATCCTGCTGGCGCGGCTGGGTCAGCCGTACTGTCCGCATTGCCAGATCCCGGTCGGGACGCAAAGCGCGGACGAGATTATCAACCGCATTATGAATTACCCGGAAGGGACGAAGCTGTATATTCTCGCGCCGCTGACGATTGACGTCGGGCGAAAATACGAGGACGTCTGGGAGAACCTGCGCTCTCAGGGCTACGCCCGCGTTCGTCTGGACGGCGTTGTGTATTCGCTCAACGACATGCCGGAGGAAATGGACAGACGCCGCCGCTGGAACGTCGAAGTTCTTGTCGACCGCGTTGAAATCCGAAAAGCCAACCGTAGCCGCGTTGCGTCGAGCGTCGAAACGGCGCTGTCGCTGGGGCGCGGAGAGCTGCGCGTTGCAATCTGTGACGCGACTCGTCCGGAATCGCGCTGGAAGACGGATTCCTATTCTCAGCATTTTGCCTGCCCGAAATGCGGCGAGAGCTTCGTTCCGCTCACGCCCAACCATTTCTCGTTCAACTCGTCTTTGGGCTGGTGCCCGGACTGCGAAGGGATCGGAACGCAGATGGGCGCGGACTTGTCCGTCTTTGTCGAAGACGATAAACTGTCCCTGGCGCAAGGCGCGGTCAACATTTTGCCAAACGTTTCCGGCGCTCTGTTCAAACGGATGCTCGCCGCCTTTGAAAAGGAAACGAACGTCCCGATTGACGTCCCGTTCCGGGAACTGGCGGGGCGGCATCGACGAATCATCCTGCAGGGCTACGGCGACTCCTGGATTCCCGTCTACAAGCCGAATTCCAGCCGCAAAAAAGACGCCGAGCCGGAACTGGACTTCAAATTCCAGTACGCCGGTTTGTATCCAACGCTCGATGTTGCGTCGCGAATTCTGCCGGGCTTGCGGGTCAAGCTCAGCGGTTTGAGAGCGGAAATAGAATGTCCGACCTGCGGCGGGAGCCGACTGCGCGCGGACGCCTCTGCCGTTCGGCTCAAAGGTCGGTCGGTCGACGAGCTGTGCCGCATGCCGCTGAATAAACTTTACGACGAGTTCAGCTCCTGGAAGCTGTCTCCGACCGAGCAGAAAATCGCCGGCGACATCTGTAACGAAATTCTCAGCCGCGTGAAGTTCCTGCTTGACGTTGGTCTGGACTACCTCACATTGTCACGTCCGGCGACGTCGCTTTCCGGCGGCGAAATGCAGCGAATCCGCCTGGCGTCTCAAATCGGCTCCGGCTTGTGCGGCGCACTGTACGTGCTGGACGAACCGACTATCGGACTTCACCCCCGAGACAACGTCAAACTGCTCAACGCGCTGCGGAATTTGAGAGACATCGGCAACACGGTTTTGGTTGTCGAACACGATAAAGAGATCATTTCCGGCGCGGACGACGTTCTCGATTTCGGTCCCAAAGCCGGGGATTACGGCGGAGAACTGGTTGCTCAGGGCGAGCCGAAAACGCTCGTCTCTCAGGAACGCTCTGTAACAGGACCGTATCTTGTCAATCAAAAGACGATTGCTATTCCGTCCAACCGACGAAACATTCCCGGGGGGGAACTGTACAGCGTCGGGCTGGACTCTCTTCCCGCTCCGTCGCCCAAGCCGACTCGCGCCCGAAAGGGGCAAAAGACGGCGGAGCCGAACATTGCGCTGGCGTCCGAGTTGGGGCGATGGCTTCATATTTACGGCGTTCGACAGAACAACCTCAAAGACGTCGACGTTCACATTCCCGTTGGCGCGTTTACCGTTGTAACAGGCGTTTCCGGGTCAGGAAAAAGCTCCTTTGTAGAAGACGTTTTGTACTGCGGTTTGGCGCGAATTCTGCAGCGGTCAACGGTTCAGGCGGGTGTGTACAGAAACATCGTTGGGATTGAGCATTTCAACAAGGTGATTAACGTCGACCAGCGACCAATCGGTCAAACGCCGCTGAGCAATCTGGCGACCTATACCGGCGTGTTCGACTACATCCGCAACCTGTTTGCGTCTCTGCCGGAGGCGAAAATCAAGGGCTTTTCCGCGCGCCGGTTCAGCTTTAACGCGCCGGGCGGCCGCTGTGAAAAGTGCGAGGGCTACGGTCAGATTAAAGTCGAAATGCACTTCCTGCCGGACGTCTGGGTCAACTGTGACGCCTGCAACGGTCAGCGGTACGAGCCGGAAACGCTGTCGGTGAAATACCACGGCTTTTCTATCGCGGACGTGCTCAACCTGTCCTGTAAAGAGGCTCTGACGCTGTTCGGCTCTCAGCCGCCCATTCGACGAATCCTTCAAACGCTGTGCGACGTTGGGCTGGATTACCTCGCGCTGGGTCAGCCCGCCCCTACTCTGTCCGGCGGCGAAGCGCAAAGAATCAAGCTGGCGTCGGAACTGTCGCGCCCTGACACCGGGCGGACGCTTTACGTTCTCGACGAACCGACGACCGGTCTTCATTTTGAAGACCTCGCCAAACTGCTGGAAGTGTTACAGCGTCTGGTTGACCTGGGCAACACGGTCGTCGTGATTGAACACAACCTTGACATCGTCAAAACGGCGGACTGGATTATCGACCTCGGTCCGGAAGCCGGGGAAGACGGCGGGGAGATTGTCTTCGCCGGAACGCCGGAAAATCTGGCGGAATACACAAAACGTCAGCAAAAATCCGGTAAAGGGCTTATCTCCTATACCGGGCGCGCGCTGGTTCCGGAACTGGAATCGGGAACGTACGTCAAACGGGAGAAATACAGTCGGGTTGAACAGCCGCTTCCGCCTCCGATTGAAATTGAACAAACCATCGATTTTGGCGCTATCGGACTGGACGCGAAAGCCCCGTGGGAAACCGACGGCGTGAAATGGCACACTCAGCAGCGCGTCGCCAGAAACGGCAACGCCTGCCGGTGGGACGGCGCGATTTTAACGCATATCGTTGACTATATCGACTCGAAAGAACTGCTGGGCATTCCAGACTGGGGCGACCGCGCCACGGTCAGCGTTGCCGCGCCGAAAAAGCCGATGTTCTGGTTCTTCCGCGCCATTACAAACGAAGAATGGCTGCTCAAACTCAAAGTCCAGGTTCCCCGGGGCGTCTTTACGCAAGAGGAACTCGACAAACAGCTTGACCTCAAACCGCTTAACGACATGCCGGAACTGCCGCTATACGGGGCGCACTCCCGCGTCAAGATCGAAACGGCTCACGACCCCCGATTCCAGGAGATTGAGATGAAAGTCCATTACCTGCGGGAGATCAATCGTCCGGAATTCTGGGCGTTTATCGATAAAGCGATTAACGCATTCAACGAGTTTCTGATTGCAAATGGCGAAGGAGCCGACAGCGGCGCTTCCGCTTCTGCCCCGTCTGCGGCGAAGCCAAAAGAGGATTCTGTTACAACGCAAACTGACGCGGCGTCGTCTGATGAGAATCCGTCAGACGAGAAATCGAAAGACGAGACTTCCGAAGAAAAGCCGAAACTCAATTTGATTTCTCCCGGCATGGAACCGTGGAAAGCCCTGGGGCGAACGTGGCATATAATGCCGTCCAAGGGATTCCATAAAAATCGACGTCCCAAATGGAAAGCGGCGCTTCTGACCTCCGTTGTAACGTGGCTGGAACAAACGTTCAACGACGCTCAGTTTGGCTGGACGAACAAATGCGTCGTCCCGATTAAACTGCCCGGCGCCAAGTCCGCCTGGGCGTGGCTGTCGACAAAACAGCGCGACGCCATTCGCCTGGATATCGAAGTTGAAAAGAACAAGTATTCCGTTGGAGAACTGCTGAACATTGGAGACAACGTCAAGCTGGACGACTCCAAAGCCAAACGCGACATTATCAAAATTTATTTTGTAACAGACGCCGATTTAAACGACGCGGTAAAATCGTTTATACTCAAGACGACAAAATAATTCGGGGAGGCGCAAGCGATGGAAGGCGGTAATGGAGCGACCATCGGGAGCGGAATTACGCAGTTCGCCAACGGCGAACCGAAACGCTGGAATTACGATACCTCATTGTTTTTACCAAACCGAAACTCCATTACCGCCTTCCATTGATTGGAAATGTCTATGGTTTCTGGTTGTTCAGACGTTCTGTTCGCCGTTCCGGCGAATGCGTAATTCCGTTCGCTTCGCGAACTCCATTACCGTCTTCCATTTTTATCTTCTCTACTTTTCCTATTTCCTCATTCCCTCTAGCTTTTTCCCAAAAAAACTTCTTTTCTGATTCAATACTTCGCCAGAACA
>CACXSS010000090.1:0-8463 GCA_902770245.1 uncultured Planctomycetota bacterium
CCGTCTGAGTTTACGGCGTCGAGCGGTACGGTTCGCATCGCGCACCCGCTTGACCTGCTGCAGTCCGGCCGCTGGACGGAGTTCCAAAAGAAAATCTGCGAAGAGCAAATCGTTCAGCCGTTCAAACAGGCGTTTCGGGAACTCTACGTTCTCGACAAAGACGAAAAGCTGGATGGGGTCCGTTCGCGTCGATACGAGGGCTATCAGTTCATGGCGAAAAAGGGCGCGGGAGTTATGAAAAACCGCGGCTGGACTATCGACTACTACGACGGTCTGATCAAACGCTATCGGCGCGAGGGGCTTGTCGCAATGGTAAACTCGGATTGCTGCTGGTTCACCCCCGCCGATATCGAACCGCCGGTTCTGGAAACGATTGAGTTCTGTACCGAGTCCGGGCGTTCCGTTCGGCTGGAAGACGTCCCGCCGCGCCTGTTTTCCGAAACCATGCGCGACGTCGACCTGCTCGTTTCCATCGCTCACGCCAGCGGCGTCGACCCGGAAGCCAGCCATTCCACGGTGGAAATGCGCTCACAAATCCTCGCCCAGCTCATTCCGATTCTCCATCTGAACAACGTCCGAATCGAGAAATCGCACGCCTTTATTCACGGCTCGAAAGGGGACTACTCCGTCCATCTGGGCAGCGGCGTCTGCCATCAAAGCGCAGCCGGGATGCTGGACATCGTCGCCGTCCATTCCCAAACCCGCGGACGAATGTTCCTCCCCTTCGCCGACGACGACCCGAAAACCGCCGAGATACTTTCCAAAATCCTGCTCTTGGCGAGGAAATAGGGAGCGACGGTTATTTCATGTTCCTTAATCGCAGCGCGTTGAGGACGACGCAAATGCTCGACATGCTCATGGCAGCAGCTCCGATCATCGGGGAGAGCGTCCAGCCGAAGACCGGGTAGAACAACCCCATGGCAATCGGGATTCCGATAATATTATAGAAGAACGCCCAGAACAGGTTCTGCTTGATGTTGACGACCACCGCCCGGCTGATTCTCAGCGCTTCCGGGACGCAGCACACGTCCGGACGCTGCAAAATGACGTCGGCGGATTCCACCGCAATGTTCGCGCCGGTTCCCAAGGCGACGCCAACGTCCGACTGAACCAGCGCAACAGCGTCGTTGATGCCGTCGCCCACCATGGCGACGACGTTCCCTTTCTTCTGCAGAGCCGCAACCGATTCCGCTTTCTGACCCGGCAGGACGTCGGCGATTACCGTCTCAATTCCAGCCGACTGAGCAATCGCTTGAGCGGAACGCTGATTGTCGCCGGTAAGCAGGACAACGCGTCGACCACTTGACCGCAGCCGACCAACAGCGTCCGCCGCGTCCGGCTTGAGCGTATCACAGACGGCAATCAGCCCGACAACCGCTCCGTCTTTCCCAATCCAGATCGGGCGCAAGCCCGACCCTACAAATTCTTCCGCCTTGTCCTTAACGGCTTGCGGAATCGCTATCTCCCGTTCTGTCATGAATCTTTCAGACCCCAGCGTCCAGACGGCGCTGTCAACCGTCCCGACAAGGTCGGTTCCTGATTGGACGTGGGGAGCGCCAAAACCGGCTTGTTCGGAGGCATAACCACATCCTTCTGCCCGTGCGGCTACGCACCCGACTACGCCTTTGCCGGGAAACAATTCAACGTCAGACGGCTGCGGATAACTCAAACCCCGCTTTTTCGCTTCATTAACAATAGCTGCCGCTAACGGATGAAGAGCATTACTCTTCAGGCAGTAGGCAGCAGGCAGTAGGCAGTAGTTAGGATTATTCTCTTGACTTTTACGGTCTTCGCTCGCCCAAAATTCTAAACTTGCGGCGCAGCAGAGCAGGGCGTCTGCGGTAACGGAGCCGATTGTAAAGACGTCTCCGACAGACGGCGCGCCCTGGGTAATCGTCCCGGTTTTGTCGAATACGACTGTATCAACGCGGTCGAACGATTCCAGCGCGGCGGCGGACTTAAACAGAATCCCGCGCTTTGCCACCTCGCCCAGTCCAACCATGACGGCTGTTGGAGTTGCCAATCCCAAGGCGCACGGGCAGGAAATAACCAGCGTCGCAACAGCGCACGTCAGAGCGAACTCGACCGACTGCCCGGCGGCAAGCCAGTACACAAAGGCGAGAAGAGCCAGCGACAAAATCGTCGGAACAAAGACCGCGCAAACCTTATCCGCCAGGCGGGAGAGCGGGGCTTTTCCCGCTGCTGCGGCTTCGACCATCTTTGCAATTTGAGCCGGCGCTGCGTCCGCGCCCACTCGAACCGTTTGAATTTCCAGAACGCCCGTCTGGTTTACCGTCCCGGCAGAAACCTCGTCTCCCGGGCGGCGTTCCACCGGCAGCGGCTCGCCAGTCAGAGCGGACGCGTCTATATCCGACTCCCCGCGGAGAATGACGCCGTCAACCGGAATCGACTCTCCCGGCTTGACGACGACCACAGCGCCAAGTTGAACGCTCTCGACGGAAACGTCTTCAATCTGACCGTTAATTAATACGTGCGCCTGACGGGGCGTCAGCTTGAGCAGGGCTTCAATCGCCGACGTCGTGCGCTGTTTCGCTTTCCCTTCCAGAGCGCGCCCAATGGAAATGACAACCAGTATCATCGCCGCCGACTCAAAATAATAATGACCCGAAGCGGCGGGATTTGCAATCCGGTTTATCAAAACAAATACGGAATACAGAATCGACGCCCCCGACCCCAGCGCAACCAGAGCGTCCATGTTGGGGCTGCCGCGCCACAGCGACGTCAATCCCTGAACAAAGAACTCGCGGTTGATTATCAGAATCGGAATCGCCAAAAGAAGCTCGACAATCCCGGCGATTCGCAAATCTTGTAAAAAAGCAGGCGTCGGCAGTCCGATCATCGTCCCCATCGCAACGTACATCAACGCAACGAGAAACGTTATGGAAATCCACAGTCCCCAGCCGGCGGCAGACAGCTTTTGAAACCAGCTAGGAGAATTATCAGAAACGTCAGCCGGTTCAGACTCCGCATTTTCAGACGCAGCGAGCGCCGCCGGTTCCTCTGGCGTTTCCAGAACAACCTCAAACCCCGTCTTTTCGACGATTTGAGCGACCTTCTCGTCAGCCTCAACCGATGGCAGAGCGTTTTCGTCAAATTCGAGGCTGAGCGTATTGGTCAGAATGCTGACAACCACGTTCTGAAAAGCGGGTTCTTTTTTAACCGCCGATTCCAGGCGCATAGCGCAGCCCGCGCAGTGCATTCCGTTAATTTTATAGTTCTTTTGCATATCTTCCTGATTGGATTATATCCCGAACGTCAAATAGCTATTTTTTTATCGATATGGACTATTGTATAGCATTTAATTAATATTTCAAGCCCCTACGCCCTTTTCAGACTTTTCCTTTTCGGTATAATGTTTGGGGAAGTCTGATAATACAACCGACAAGGTCGGTTCCTGATTGGACGTGGGCGCCTTCGAATCCAGCGTGTTCGGAGGCAAAACCTTGTCCTCTCCGCCCGTGCGGCTTCGCACCCGACAAGGTCGGTTCCTGATTGGACGTGGGCGTCTTCGAATCCAGCGTGTTCGGAGGCAAAACCATGTCCTCTCCGCCCGTGCGGCTTCGCACCTAACCCTTGGAGTTATTCATGTCTGACACAGTAGAAAAAATCGTGATTATCGGCAGCGGACCGGCTGCGTGGTCTGCGGCAATTTACGCCGCCAGAGCGAATCTCAATCCCGTCGTTTACGAAGGTTCCTATACGGAAGAAAACCGTCTGGCAAACAATCTGCCGATGGGACAATTGTACACAACGACTGAAATTGAAAACTATCCCGGCTTTCCCCACGGAGACGTTGGCGCGTACTTGAAATCCGCTATCGGAGAAGAACGCTCGTATATGCTGGCGCCGCACCCGGAAGGAGGTTCTGTGACAGGTCCGGAACTGGTTGAGCTTATTCGTCAGCAAGCCGTCAATTTCGGGACTCGCGTCGTTTCCGCAGAAATCGTTGATATAGACGTAACACAACGTCCCTTCAAACTGACGGACAACGAAGGCGAAACATGCATGGCGCAGACGATTATTATCGCCACCGGCGCCAGAGCGAACTGGCTGGGGCTGTCGTCTGAAGAACAGTTCAAAAACCGCGGCGTTAGCGCATGCGCCGTATGCGACGGCGCTTTGCCAAGATTCCGCAATAAGCCGTTAGCAGTTATCGGCGGGGGAGACAGCGCGATTGAAGAAGCGCTCTATCTGACGAACTTCGCGTCAAAAGTATATCTGATTCACCGCCGAGACGAATTCCGGGCGTCAAAAGCGATGGCAAAGAAAGCGTTCGACAACGAGAAGATTGAAATCCTATTCAACAGGGTTCCAGTTGAGTTCATTGGGAATGATACAGAAGGCTTAACTTCTTTAAAAATAAAAAGTACAGTCGAAGAGCAAGAAATGACGATAGATATATCTGGAGCATTTTGTGCGATTGGACACACGCCAAACACAGCGTTTTTACAAGGCAAAATAGACCTGACAGAAAAACGTTACGTTAAGCTGCCGCAAGCGCACAGAATGGCAACCAGCGTTCCAGGTATTTTTGCTGCTGGCGACTGCGCTGACGACTATTATCGACAAGCTATCACCTCAGCAGGTACAGGAGCAATGGCAGCATTAGAAGCAGAAAGATTCCTGACTGCGGACTAAAAAACAATAAAAGGCTGCACATGAACAAAAGAATAGTTAGATAACCGGCATAATCGATACAAACGTTAAAAAGAAGAAAAAAAATAATTATTTTTATTTACTTTGTAGAATGCCGATTTCAAAATGTGTAGTAGAATAAATGTGAAGTTGAGAGCAGTAAGCAAAAGCTTACGCAAAAACTGAAAAAAAGGAGAAAAAGCAACTCGGAAACTGCTGAAACTCCCAAGAAATTTAACAAAACCCGGAAAATTTTGAAAAATTTCTCATTTTTTGCAATGCCCTCACTTGACAAAATGTGAAAATTTAGCCATAATAGGCAATTGACGTATGAATAATCTGAAAAGAATATTCAAAAGTCAGAAAACAGTTAAGCGAGCATGCACTCGCAAAACTGGTAAAATCGGTCAGGTAAAGTTTCAATGAAACAAACTGAACAAGGTACCTACCACAACAGGCGCTCACATAACAGGGTATTAAGGGCGTCGAAAATGGCCCTTGCGCCAAGTTAAAAATTTTATTTTTGTTTTACGTTTTGGAGGAATGATCATTATGAAACGTTTCGTAGTAGCCATGATTGCTTTGGCTTTGGTTTCCATTTCCACAGTTTCTTTCGCTGACGATGGAGCTTGTGCTCCGGCTTGCGCTCCGGCTGCTGCCGCTTGCGAACCGGCTCCGGCTGCCGCTTGTGATCCGGCTCCGGCTTGTGATCCGGCTCCGGCTTGCGCCCCCGCTTGCAGACCCTGCAAGAAATTCGGTCTTGGTTGCCTGAAGAAGATCCGCTGCTGCAAACCGGCTTGTGCTCCGGCTTGCGATCCAGCCCCGGCTTGCGCTCCGGCTGAAGCCGCTTGCGAACCGGCTTGCGCTCCCGCTTGCAAACCCTGCAAGAAGTTCAACTTCAAACTCTTCCGTTGCTGCAAGAAAGCTTGTGCTCCGGCTTGCGCTCCCGCTTGCGATCCGGCCCCGGCTTGCGCTCCCGCTGAAGAACCGGCTTGCGCTCCGGCTGAACCGGCTTGCGCTCCGGCTTGCGCTCCCGCTTGCAAACCCTGCAAGAAATTCAGCTTCAAGAAGCTCTGCTGCAAGAGAGCTTGCAAACCGGCTTGCGCTCCCGCTTGCGCTCCGGCTTGTGATCCGGCCCCGGCTTGCGCCCCGGCTTGCAAACCCTGCAAGAAACTCTGCTTTAAGAAGGCCTGCAGACCGGCTTGCGTAAAGAAAGTTCGCTGCTGCAAACCGTGCAAACCGGCTTGCGCTCCGGCTTGTGATCCGGCTCCGGCTTGCGCTCCCGCTGCCGCTTGCTAAGTTAAGCTAAATTAAATCAAATTTGATTTTCGTTTATAATTAGTAACTGGTACATCTACCCTGTGATTAGCCAGTGAAACAAGGAACCCCGTTAGTAAACGGGGTTTTTTGTTTTAAAGTTCTTAATTGTATTTCCTTCTACTATTCCTCTCAATTTTCATGAATATCTTTTTAACGCACCAGCTTGACAATTATTCATTTGACGATATAACATATATTGTTTATTTAGACTACAATTCAGGCGCATTCGGTAACTGAGCGCCTTCAGTTGAGAGTTAGCCATTAGCTCCTATCCTCTGGCTTTTAGCTTATCCATCCAGTTTCTAACATTAACCGTTATAATTGAGAACTGCGAACGACCAAGTTAATTGCTATAGGCTCTCAGGTACGGACTAGCCGGATGAACTATAATTCAATTTACATACAGACCATGATGCAAACGATTTCCTTCGATTCACATAATCTCAACGACACGCAAAAACTTGGAACGATTCTTGAACAGTTCATTCCTGACGGAGCTGTCGTGTCGCTAATTGGATCTCTCGGCACCGGAAAAACCACGCTTGTTCGAGCGATTGCTTCCGCTGGCGGAGAGAACCCTCAAGACGTTTCCAGCCCAACTTTCGTTCTAATTCAGGAATACACCGCCGGACGCCGTCCCATCTATCATTTTGACGCCTATCGTATTGCTGACGACGATGAATTTCTCGAACTCGGTCCTGAAGAATACTTTGATTCAAATGGCGTTACCTTTGTTGAATGGGCTGACAGAGTTGAGAATTGTCTTCCCGAGAGTTATATTCAGATTTCCGTTGAACACACAGGCGACAATTCAAGACGCTATATTATCTCCGTTATTGGCGTTCAATATCAGAATTTTCTAAAAAATCTGGTTGATAATCCATTTTTTCTTTGAAAGTTTCATAAAAATCCTTGAAATTTTTCAAATGATCTGATATAATATAATTGTATGCAAATTTAGAATCCAATTTCAGATTCTATATATGTTATTACTAATTGATAATATTTTTATCGACAAGGACTACTGACATGGCGTTATCAGAAATTGACCGCAACCTGCTTGACCGCTGTTTACAGCAAAAGCCTCGAGCTTGGGAAGATTTTGTGGATCGTTTTATAGGTCTGATTACCCATGTCGTTAAGCATACGACTCAATCTTCTCCAGAATCATTCACATCAGAGGATTACGGCGATTTTTGCAACGAAATTTTTCTTACTTTTATTGAGAACAATTTCGCTGTATTGCGTCATTTCCGCGGACAAAGTTCTCTGGCAACCTATTTGACGGTTGTCGCCCGCAGAAAGATGGTTAAGCTTCTCAATAATCGTATGGATTCCGTTATGCTGACAGACAACGTATCATCTTTTGACGAAGACGACGCGCTCAACTACCTGTACGATCGTGACGAAGTTGAAAATCTTCTTTCAGAACTTCCGCCGGTTGAAGCTGCGATTGTCAAACTGTTTTATCTGGAACAAAAGCAATACAAAGAAATTAGCGCGGAATTAAACATTCCAGAAAACAGCATCGGTCCAATTTTGCATCGCGCTCGGCAGCGTCTGAAAAACAGGTAGTTTTCTAAATCATAAATGCTGCTTTCATATCAGTCCGTGGATTCAACCAACCTGGAAGCTCTCCGTTGGTCAGAAAAAAATATATCAACTGACGACGTCTGGTTTACAGCGTCAGAGCAAACCGGCGGTTTGGGGCAGCGGAATCGAAAATGGCATTCTCCCATAGGCGGCGTTTACACATCAGTTTTGTATTCCCCTCCTGCGTTTTTATCAAACTATTCCTTATACGGTTTAATTACGCTCGCAGCTGGGAACGCGGTATTCGATTTAGTCAAAGAGATTCTTCAGGAAAACTCTATTGACGTCAATCCGCTAAAAATCCACTGGCCAAACGACGTTTATTACAACAACCGTAAAATTTCAGGGATTTTGACTCAAAGCGCATTCCATGGAAAACTCATTACCGGGATTGGAATCAACGTCAACGCGGCTATTTCCGGTTCAGACGTTATTTCTCCAATTTCATTACGAGAAATACTTCAAAAAGAACTCAATTT
The DNA here is from genome assembly GCA_902770245.1 of uncultured Planctomycetota bacterium. Lineage (GTDB taxonomy): Bacteria > Planctomycetota > Planctomycetia > Pirellulales > Thermoguttaceae > RUG11551. The sequence goes on from CACXSS010000090.1 coordinate 8,049, forward strand.
GAGTATAATAACAGAAAGGCTCCGCAAGCATTGGAACCAACAGATGGTTCAGCTCGCTCAATCCGTTCAAAGAGGACAAAACGAGTACGTCTGTCAAACAGAACGAAAACTCGCCTGGCTGGGAGAACCCGTTACGGTATCGCAAACAGACGAATCCCGGCAGCCAACCGTTTCCGGCGTTTTGACAGGACTGACGCCCACTGGAGCGCTGAGAATCCAAACCTCAGACGGCGAACGCGTTCTCGTTTCCGGTTCGGTTCGAGCGGCAAGTACTTAGTGCATAGTACCTAGTACTTAGGACGAAAAGCGCGCCCCTTGCACTATGCACTATGCACTATGCACTATGCACTATGCACTATGCACTATGCACTATGCACTATGCACTATGCACTATGCACTATGCACTATGCACTAT
>CACXSS010000090.1:8524-20304 GCA_902770245.1 uncultured Planctomycetota bacterium
CTATGCACTATGCACTATGCACTATGCACTATGCACTATGCACTATGCACTATGCACTATGCACTATGCACTATGCACTATGCACTAATAAACTTTATACTAACTATACCCCATGACTCAATTCCTGACCGCTGTCGGCATATTCCTATTTTTCTTTCTGACAATTGGACTGGTTCAATTACTCGGATACAGAAACATGATGTGTTCCTGCAAGGCGCGGCGATACGTGCAAATGCGTCAGCAGGGAATTAATGACGTACAAAAGGCGCAGCAGGCTCCGGAGCTGATAACCTCAATCGAAACGATAGCGTCTGAAAAGGATTCAAATTCACAATCACAGGAACCGAATTCATGAAAATTGCCATACTAAGCGACACGCACGGAAACGTTCGTCCGGTTTCCGAGGCGTTGAGCATTCTGGAATGCATGGACGTCAAAACGATACTGCATTGCGGGGACGTTGGCGGCGAGTCGATTGTTCAGATGCTTGCCCCGTTTGACGCTCATATTGTCGGCGGCAATACAGACGAATGGATTTCGCTGGAAAAAGCTGTCAAAACCGCCAATCTGGACTGGCAGGGCGAATTCGGTTCCTTCCAGGCGGAATCGGTTAAAATCGGATTTACTCACGGACATCTGTATGACCGTCTTTCAAAAGAAGTAAACAGCGGCCGCTGGAATCTGATTTGCACCGGGCATACGCATATTGAGGATTACTCCATCGAGCCAAACGGGACGCAGCGGCTCAATCCCGGCGCGTTCTATCGGGTTGCAACTCCCGGATTTGCGATTGTAACCGTTAATGGCGATAAAATCAGCGTCGAGCACATTCATTTATAGCAATAAAAGAACTAGTCGCCCTTGCAATCCAACGCAAAGACGATATAATCAAAGAGGGGTCGTGAACGTATATTAAACTATTCAACAAGCGTTTGAATTATTGGAGAGACTACCGTGTCATCATTTTACGTTATCGAAGGACCAGACCGGGGACGGCGTTTTGAACTCCTCCCCAACCGAGTCGAAACCATTGGACGAGAAGAAGGCAGCTCCATTCAACTTCACGATACAGAAGTGTCGCGCAAGCACGCCAAGGTTATATACGACAGCGGTCGCTTTCTGATTACGGATTTAAACAGCTCCAACGGCACGTTCGTCAATCATATTCGCGTTACGACAGCCGCCGTCAACAGCGGAGACAAAGTCAACGTCGGATCCACATGTCTGCAATTCATTCAAACGCCCAATCTTGAAAAGGACGATTCTGGAGCGTCCAGCATCAGTTTTGAACTGCCCAGCGACGATCATTCCCAAATCGTTCAGACGATGCGGCATACAGAAGAAGAACGTCAGTTTTCCGTTCAGGACTACCAGTCATTTCTCAGCTCTTCTCTGGAGAAAACCGGGCAGGCGGAATCCTATTTGCGTCTGGTTTACGAAACAGCCACCGCTCTGAAATCAACAGGGTCTATAGACGACCTGATGGAGAAGATTCTCGACCTGATTTTCCAGTGGATTAATCCGGATCGCGGCTGTATTATCCTTTCAGAACCGCATACGCATGAACTTCAGGTTCGCTGTTATCGCGTTCGGGATAAAGGCGTCCGGGAGAAGATGGCAATCAGCCGAACGATTCTGGACTACGTTACCAACAAAAATGAGGGCGTTTTATCCAGAAACGCCATGAACGACGCCCGTTTTGACGCCTCCGCAAGCATTGTCCATCAAAAGGTCAGCGAAGCTATCTGCGTTCCGCTTGACGGACGATACGGCTCTGTCGGCGTCATCTACATTGATACGGAAGCTGACGACGCTCTGATTAATCATTCCGGTAAAACAGCTCATTTTGATGAAAACCATCTCAAGATGATGGTCGCGATCGCTTATCAAGCCGCCATTGCCATTGAGGACATTCGTTTTTATTCCGCCATGATTCAGTCGGAACGCCTGGCGGCTATCGGACAGACGGTTGCCAACCTGTCGCACCACATCAAAAACATTCTCCAGGGCGTCAGCGGCGGAAGCTATTTGATCGAATCCGGCTTGAAAAATCACGACGAAAAGCTCATTTCCAAGGGATGGGGAATCGTCGAACGCAATCAGGGAAAAATTTCGTCTCTGGTTATGGATATGCTCACGTTCAGCAAAGAACGAACCGCAGAACCGGTTCTGGACAACATGAACGACGCCTTGGACGAGGTTGTCGAACTGATGAAGCCGCGAGCAGAAGAATTCCACGTCGCTTTAACCTGGATTCGCAACGAGCAGTTTCCAGAGTTTTGCTTCGACCGTAATCTGATTAACAGAGCGGTTTTGAATCTCATTACCAACGCTGTTGACGCCGCGGCGGACAACGTCAGCCAACTCGTCGCGGAAGCGCAGGGCGACCAAAGCGCCTTGAACAATATTCCGCAGGGAGCCGTCAGCGTTACGCTTGGTTGGGGAGAAATCCCGACGAACGTTCGCATTTCCGTTTCCGACAACGGCGCAGGCGTCCCCGCCAATCAGGTGGAGCAGATTTTCACTCCCTTTGTTTCCACAAAAGGCTCCAAAGGCACCGGGCTGGGATTGCCCGTTGTGAAAAAGGTTGTTACAGAACACGGCGGAACCGTTACATGCGTTCCGTTAGAAAAAGGCGGGACAGTTTTCCACATAGACCTTCCGTTCTGCAAAGAACCGGAAACGGACCCGGACACGGGCGAAGTAGAAGTAGGCGAGCCACGGGTGTAAACCCGTGGGGTGAGCGCAGCGAACGTTGACAATAGCGTCGGCGCGTAATCGCGCCGTCCTTAACTCCTCCCTCCTCACTCCTCACTCCTAACTAACTTAACAATAGCATCGCAAATAATATGAAATACATCGTAATCATTCCTGACGGCGCGGCAGACGAACCGATTCCCGCGCTGGGCAATAAAACCATTTTGGAATCGGCTAATATTCCCTGTCTGAACAAGCTGGCTGGGCTGGGGCAAATCGGCGTCGCTCACAACGTCCCGAAAAATCTGCCCGCCGGGTCGGACGTCGCCAATTTGAGCGTTTTGGGGTTCAACCCGCAACTGTACTACACCGGTCGAGCGCCGCTGGAAGCCGCCGCATTGGGACTGAAACTCGGTCCGAACGACTGGGTTGTTCGCTGCAACATGACAACCGTCATCGACCAGTACATGCGCTCATTCTCCGCAGGACAGATTTCTTCAGAGGAACAGCATGAACTGCTTACCGCACTGCAGGAAGCGGTTATCGGCGATTACCCGCCCGGCGCGATGGAGTTCATTTCCGGCGTCGGCTATCGCGGGCTGCTCATTCTTCGAGAAGTTCCGGGATTCGTCGTTCCGCTGTCACAAAACACGAGAACGTTTGCGCCTCACGACTATACAGATCAGCGCGTCTGGCACGTCGGACCGCAAGGCGCCGGCGGAGAACTGCTGCTGGAACTGATGGACAAATCGATTGACGTTTTCGCCAACCATCCCGTCAACAAAAAGCGAATAGAGCAGGGCAAACAGCCCGCGACCAACGTCTGGCTATGGGGGCAGGGACAGATGCCGGTTATTCCGTCCTTCAAAGAAACGTACGGCAAAACCGGCGCGATGATTACTGCCGTTGACCTGCTGCGGGGAATCGCTAACTCCATTGGGTTTGACAACATTATCGTTCCCGGCGCAACCGGGTTTATCGACACCAACTTCTCCGGCAAAGCCGCCGCGGCGATTGACGCCCTCAAAACGCACGACGTCGTCTGCGTTCATCTGGAAGCGACGGACGAGTCCGGACACGAGGGCAGCGTCGAGCACAAGATTCAGTCCATGGAAAACATCGACTCCAAGGTCGTCGCCCCGATTTGGGATGCGCTTTCCAGTTCCGGCGAGCCGTTTAGAATGTTTGTAACGCCAGACCATCCAACGCCGATTCGCACCAAAACGCATTCCTACGAAACCGTACCGTGGCTGATGGTCGGATCAGACGTTCCCGCTTGCGGCGCGACGTCCTACAACGAAAAAACCGCGGCAGCAACAGGGCAGTATCGAGAAGAAGGCTGGAAGCTCATGGGCGAACTGCTCAGCTGACAATTCCGCTTAACGCTGCATAAACGTTGTCCAGTTCATTGGCGACGACTTCCGCCCAAACCGCTCCAACGGCTCGGCAGGCGGAATTCCATTGGTTTTGATGCCGGTGCAGATTCTGCTCGTACATCTTGAACAGCCCGGTATCGGCGCGGCGGACGGCGAATTCTTCAGACTCGCTGTCCGTCAGGCGGACGTCGCCGGAAAAGTCCGGGTGAACGTCCTGAGCGTCTAAAAGCTGGACGTACGCAACCCAGGCGCCGGCAGACCCCAGCCGACGCGTAACGACAAACGGGTCTTCCTCCCACAAAAAATCAGAAAGAATAATCTTGAACGTCTTGGCGTTCCAGTCCGGACCGGATTCCAGAATCGTCGCGCCCAACGACGTTGTTGAATCGAAGTCCATCGGCGCGCTTTGCTCTGTTACAAGCTGTCGATACGTCGATCGGTCAAAAACGCTGTCTTTAATTCTCCACAGCTGACAAGAAAAGCGGGAGTTCTCCGCCGCGCCCATAAAGTACCCGGTCAGAAACTCTGCCGCCGCCTGTTTTTGAGGCGTAATCGCCATCGACCGGGACGTATCGAGAAGAATATCGACATGCGGCTGGATCTCGTTTTCAAACCGTTTGACAATAAGCCGATCCGTTCTGCCGTAGGCGTTCCAATCGATGTGACGCAAATCGTCGCCGGGCACGTAGGCGCGATAGTCCATAAATTCCAGCGACGCGCCTGCGTCTCGACCCAGCTTTTCGCCCCAGCGGCCGTGAGACGTCGTCTGAGAATCAAAGCGTCGCTCCGCCCCCGCGGCAAATCCGGCAGAAAGGTTGTCTATAGAACTCATAATTGATATTGTAATAGAAGTTCAAGGAATTGCAAGACGGGGCGGCGAGTTGGGATTTAGGCGAGCCGGGGCGCGTTTAGCCTCTGGAAAAATCTAAACACGAAATACACGAAAGCAACGAAAAAGACGAAAGAATTTTTAAAGTTTTTTGGTGTATTTTGATTATTTCGTGTTTTTCAAAAGGCGGACGACACGTCCGCGAACCAGCGGGACAGGCGGGCTTTCCGCGTTCTCAAGTTTTTTGGAGGCTTCCGCCGCAAGCGCTATTCTTTCTTCAGCGTTACCTTAACGATTTGGGGCGGGGCGAAGAACCGCAGCGGGACGCCGGTCGTGCCGACGCCGTTGGAAGTAATAATCGTTGTCGTTTTTTTGTACGGGTAATGCTCGACGTCGACGCGTCCTGAAATGTACGTCCGATTGCGGAGCATGCTGATTGGGGCGTACAGTCCGAAAAACGTTATCTGCCCGCCGTGAGAATGTCCCGATAAAACGAGGTCGATGCGTCGCTGCAATTCCGGGTCGAAGCGGTCGAACAGGTCAGCGGAATGAGTGAGCATAATAACGAATTCGTCTTCCGTCCGGTCGTTCATCTCGTAATAGGGGAACTGCAGCGGGAAACGTCGGTTCCAAACGTAGTCTGTCCCAACCAGGCGAATTCTCTGTCCGTTTTTTTCAAGCCAGACGCCTTTGTCGGTCAGGTTGGCAATTCCCCCTTTGTCCTGAAGAATCCGCATGACCTTTTCCATCGTCAAATGAGCGTAATCATGATTTCCCGGAACGCCGAACTTGCCCAGCGGCGCGGAAAGAACGTTCATCGAATCCGCCAGCGCTTCGACTTTGTAATATTTTTTATCAGCGTAGTCGCCGCCGAAAAGAATCAAGTCCGGCTTTTCCTTTTCGGTCAGTTCAATGACTTTTTTCCGAAGATCAAACGTTCCCCAGCGTCCCTGATGCGTATCGGTAATAAAGACGATAACCGTCCCGTCGAACTCGGACGGCAAATCGGGAGAAACGACGGTATACTCTACCGTCCGCAGAGCGCGGGACTCTATAAAATGAGCGTAGGCGGCGCAACAGAACCCGGTAACAGCGGACAGCAAGATCAATATTGTTACAGCCGCCCGCAGTCGGGTCGAAAAGAACAGGCGATAAAGTCTGCTGGTCAAATTCCGCATTCTCAATTTCTCCTGTTCTATAAATCGAAACTCCGATTCCCGCGGTTAGTTAAACGAAAGCGAATACCGCGGCGATGAATACTTCCCGTTGGCGTTGTCAGCGAGGTATCCCTGCAAGGCTGCGTCGTGAATGGCGACACGGTCTGCGTCCGTCAGACGTCCAACGCGGCGCGTAGCGAAGTTGGAAATTGTAACAGAACGCGTTCCGTCGGTCAGGGTTGTTCCAGCGCTGGTTGCTGTAACGGTTTCAGAGCTGTTCGTTCCGTACAAAGCCGCAACGTCAACGCCGGAAGCGCTGGCATCAGACGAAATCGCCTTGACGCTTTGGAATCCGTTTACCGTCGTCTGGTAGCTGGACGAATACATTTTCGTCTGACCAACGTCTGCAATGACGTAGTCCGGCTTGGAAGCGTCCGCGGAATCCTTGAGCGTAGCGGTGCAATACCCGGTTCCTGCGTAGGCGTAGGTGTAATAAAACCCGGTTGCGGACCAGGTCGCGTTGTTTGTTTTGAACGTCGACGCGCCCGCCTGAGCAGTAAGCGTAGCCGCGGCGGCGCCGGCGGTGTAACGAACGGAATCTTTCCCGCCGTAGACGGACTTTAATGTCACGTTGTTCAAGCCAACCAGATACGATCTGAGAGCCGTTCCGTTATAGGCGAACGCGGTCTCTGTAACGCTGAACAGGTCAGACTCGTCGGTATCGTAAATGACAGCGGAGTTCTGACCGCCCGCCGTTTGCGACACGTTGACTTCTTTCATGCCAGACGCCGTCCACGTATTGACGCCGGTCGTCCACGTCGCGGTCTTGTTTTTGAGGTTTAAGTCGAGATTGTCCGCGCCGGCGGAATCGTAAAACGCGACGGAATCAGCAGCGTCCGCCTTGATTGTAGTCGTTTCCGCGCCAAACGCCTTGACCACGTAGCCGCTGCCATTGATGAGCGTGTATTCCTGATAACAGCGAATCGAATCGGTTCCCGCCGAGGCGATAAACTCAAACGTATCCGCGCCGGCTCCGAGGTTGCACTGTACCGAATTGATTGTCCCAAAGGAATACGTAAACGAACTGCCGTTGAACGTAAACTTCCACTGCGCCCCCGACGCGTCCACTTTCAGCGAGTCCGCCCCAGACGTTCCCGTAAAGAGAATCTTCGTTCCCGACACCGTTACGCCGTCAGGCAGATTCGCCCGGCTGGACGTCTGCTGAACGTTCGTATTGGAAGACGTATTTGTGTTGGTATTTGTCGGCTTGTTTGTATTCGTATTTGTCTGAGCGCTCGTATTAGTATTTGTATTGGTCTGAGTACTCGTATTATTCGACTTGTTCGAGTTAGTATTGGTATTAGTATTTGTGTTTGTATTTGTGTTACTCGACGTATTTGTATTAGTCTGAGTATTCGTGTTGCTGGCAGCCGTTTTGGCGTCAAGGGAATAGATGTATTCCACCGCTTTGGCGACGTTGATTCGATTGTAGGTTTGCCGGGTTGCCGCGTCGTAGACTTTGTCCGCCGTTGACGTCATGACGGAATAGATGTCTTTCTGTGTAACAGACGTATAGCCCATGTTGGCGTACGCTTCTCGCAGCAGGCAGGAAACGCCGGTAATGACGGGCGTAGCCATGCTGGTGCCGGTCATGCGGGTGAAGTCGTCGCTGCGATTGTTGTTGTTGCCCAGGATGTCTGGAACGGAAGAGTAAATCCCGTATCCAGGCGCGAAAATCGTGTTGGCGTCGCGCTGAGAGTAGGTTGCAATGTCGCCATCGCCGTCAACGGCGCCAACGGAAACCGTGTACTGACTGCAAGCCGGGTACGCCACGCCCGCCGTTGGGTAGTCTTTGTAGTCGTTCCCGGCGGCAACGCTGATAAACACGCCGGAATTATAGAGCGATTCCAGCTCGTCGTCCAGAATCTTCCAGTCCGTCGCGTTGGAATTGCTCGAAACGGATCCGACCGAAAGGTTGACGGCGGTAATCGGATTATCAAACGAATTGAGATTTGTATCAATCCATTGCAGAGCCTGTTCAATCAACTCAAACGAGCCAACGCCGTTGTTGTCAAAGACTCGGAGAATAACCAGATCCACGCCGGGCGCAACGCCGGTGTACTTTGTTGTAGATCCCGCTAAAATGCCAGCCAAATGCGTTCCGTGACCGCCGTAAGAAGAATCGTCTGACGGTTTGGAGTCGTTCTCCGCAAAGTCCCATCCGCCGACAATCTGTCCGGAACGAAACGCTGCGTGATCCGCCGTAATGCCGGAATCGACAATGACAACCGTCTGACCGGATCCGGACAGACCGTATTCCTGCTGCACTTCCGTCAGCCCGATTAAATCGTCAACGACGGAATTGTATTTCATCACGCCGGACTTCGCGTACGACGTGTAACTGTAATCGCTTTCCAAACCGGACAGGTCAACGGGTTGCGTAACGCTGAGCATTCGGCGCGATTCCAGCCCCTCAATGCGCAACGTCCTATACCGCCCTGCCGCGCGTTTGGCGCGGGCGCTTTCATTTCTACTCATGGTGTCTACTCAATGCTGCTGAAAAGAAAAGCTGAAGTCTTTGCCATTCTCGGACGATATATCCAAGTGGAGGCAAAATGATTTTCAGGTCTCAAAATCATGGTGTTGTCTCGGCGCTTTCGATACAATCGCTATAACCGGACTTTTCAGACGAGCCGGTTCTGCGGGTTAATCCGCATATACGGTTCATACCAAAAAATCCAGATGTATCGATTATATCAATAGCGCTAATTATAATGATACACAAAATTCTAGCTTTGTGGAGTCCCAAAGCCTGATTTTCTACAAAAAAACAATATTTTCCCTGTCAGCCGGTCATGTTAAACCGGTTGTATAAATTTTAACGATTGTATCGATTTTAACGATTAGGTAAAATTTACAAAAAATTCCCCGTCAACGTCCGCAAGGACTTGAACTGGGAATTTTAGAAGGCTGCGGTTAATCTGTTACGCGCAGCGACGTTCGATTCTATTGCTGTCGAACGATCAGAATAAGCGTTTCTACGCGATCTCCCCCCAAAGCTGAAATGCCGGGAACGTTGTTGCGTTCCGGAATGGGCGAGGGCGTAATCCCTACAGAAATCAGCAGCGCTCTGTCTGCAGCCCACATAAATCGTTCCTGAAATCGGAACTGGTCAATTCGGGGCGTTTGTATTTTAAATGAGCCCGGGCGGCGACCGGTCGGCGACGGGAAATTGACGTCGTAGACCCGTTCGAGGTTGTCGATATGAACCTGAACCAGAGCGTCTACAATACGGTCGTCTCCTGTTACAAGAGGCGTGAATTCCAGCTTGCATCCGGACTCTACCAGCCCGGTTGCAGTGCGAAATCCGCCGCCGGCAGGATCCGGATAAACGCCGCGAACGTATTGCCGCGGGTGCGTCAGATTGACCGTTACCGGCTGACCGTTATGAACCGTCGCAACAGGCGAATTCACCTGCTGCAGCCCGTATCTTTCCTGAAAAATGCGAATTAAGTTGGGAACGTCAGAGGCGTTGAGAATCCAGGCGGACGAGCCGGGGCTTTGCGTTTCCGCCGCCCGCATAAATGACGCCGTCTGAGCGCGCCAGGCGGGGCTGTTGACCGTCATGACGCGGAATTGCCACGTTATTGTTCTGTTCCCTGAAAGAAGATATTGATTGACTATAGACTCAACCTGTTCCTGAATTTCCGGAGTGTGATAAACGCGAACGACGCGCGGATTAACGCTGAGCATGCCCGGCGTCGCCCCGCACCAGACGTTGTGCCCCGTCTGACGCAAAATCGCGTCGAGAATCGCCTGTTCCGGGCGGCTGGTATTGGTTACGCCCGAAGTATACGCGCTGATATTGTACTCTTTCCAGATTTGTCCCTGATCGGGATACTGCGCCATGCTCAACGGCGCCAGCAGGGCAAGAATGGCAATTGACAGGCAGAAAGACAAAAATGCAGCGCGCCCAAACGGCTTCGTACTTCGGATTTCATGAAAAATCCGGTATGGATGCAAGAGGTCTGTAAACAACGATTCCATTCCCTTGCTTTTCGCTTCCTGCGCGTTCATAATCTTCCTCCTGAAGTTATGGTCCGAACTCCTGCCGATATCCCAAAGATCGGATGACCGTCAGCAGTTCTTCGTGACTGATAAACCGGCGATGAAAATGGATTTTATAGGCGTCAATCGCCAAAGCCAGCTCTCGGGCTTCCGGCGACAGTTCTGCGTACGAATCGACAAACTGCCGATGTTCGACGCGTGACAAAACGCCCGCGTCCAACTTGACGTCCGATCCAGACGCCCCGTCTGACAATTCCTCTGTCAGCTCACCGGGCGAAACGCGGTTCTCTCGCTTTTTCTGCCTGTTCCGCCGTTCCCAATACGCGATTCGGGACGGTTTAACGTTTTCGCTTGAACCGGGATAATGAGCCGGTTTCGGACGGCGCGACGCTTTTTTATCCATGACAACCCCCTGAGCTTGATATTGATTGAGGAATAACAAATTCGGGAATTCCGACCATGTTTTCGCTATGAATTCCTGATTCATTATACCCGCCCAAGTCAAGGGTCGTCGGGGGAGTATAGGGATTTTTCTTTATCCCGTCAAGAGAGATTATTTTTTAATTCGGAATGCGGAATTACGCAAGCGATAATCTCAGGGGAGCGCTTGCGTCTGGGAGTTCGGCGGCTTGACGCCGCCTTGTCCAATGCCCCGCGAAAAAACTGGTTCAGCCCGGTTCGCGGGCGTATCGCCCGCCGTTGTTTTTGACCGCAAAGAACGCAAAGAAATGAAAGGCGGAGCCTGCGCCTCGCAAAACTCCTCACTCCTCACTCCTCACTCCTAACTACTTGACAAATAGAGAATAAAAAGTACACTTATTTATTATGAACCCTAACTTTAACTTTGATATTTTAGCAGTCGACGCCAACAGCCGGGCAAGGCGCGGCGCATTCCATACTCCGCACGGAATCGTTCAGACCCCCGCGTTCATGCCGATTGGGACGGTTGGGTCCGTCAAGGGAATCGAAATCAGCCAGCTCGAAGCGACCGGCTCGCAGATGATTCTCGGGAACACGTACCATCTGTCGCTGCGTCCGGGCGAAGACGTCGTCGCCAAACTCGGCGGACTTCACAAATTCTGCGGCTGGAACGGACCTATTCTCACCGACAGCGGCGGATTTCAAATATTCTCTCTGGCGAAATTGCTCAAAATCAAAGAGGAAGGGGCGAATTTCCGCTCGCATATTGACGGGCGGCTGCTGTCGCTAACTCCGGAACGCTCGGTTCAGATTCAGGAAGCGCTGGGGTCGGACGTCGCCATGGTTCTCGACCACGTTGTTGGTCTGCCCAATACAGACAAGGTCATTCGCGACGCCTTTGAGCGCACTCTCCGCTGGGCGAAACGCTGTCGAGACGCCCATACCCGGGAAGATCAGGCGCAGTTTGGAATCGTTCAGGGCGGGCTTTCTCGAGAAATGCGCGTCGAATCCGCTCAAAAGCTGGCGGAAATCGGCTTTGAAGGGTACGCGATTGGCGGGCTGAGCGTAGGAGAGCCGCCGGAAGACATGTACAGAACCATCGATTTTACCGAACCCGCCATGCCGACAGACCGGCCGCGGTACCTGATGGGCGTCGGGACGCCGCGCGATTTAATCGAGTGCATCCACCGGGGCGTTGACCTGTTCGACTGCGTCATGCCGACGCGCAACGGT
>CACXSS010000091.1 GCA_902770245.1 uncultured Planctomycetota bacterium
TCCTTCAACACCTCAACCACGTCCGACCAGAAATAAAGGCTTTCCACCGAGAAAACCGTATCAAAAGAATTGTCTGGATAATCCAGATGGGGAACTCCGGAAAGTTTGAGTTCCATTCGCCCGGCGACGACCGCTTGTTCGTTGATTTTTTGAGCGGATTCTACAGCCAGAGGGGAAATATCGCAGCCCGCCAAGCAGGCTTCCGGATACTGAATCGCCAGCTTTGCCAACGCCGCGCCCCCGCCGCAGCCGACGTCTAAAATTCGATTTCCAAACTTGACGTGCGAGAATCCCCAGTCGGTCAGATCGCTGTGTCCGAGGTTCATGCCCTCAATCATCTCAACGCCCAGTTCCCCTTGAGGAAAGGCAGCGTTGCGGATCAAATTGAGATATTCTTTTTCCATTGACCTGACGTAGGGTTGGCGTTATTCGTTTATGGTTTCAGATTCTTTGATTAACGAATCCAGATTGTCGATAGGCGGATAGTCAGACGGTTTGACTTCAAGATTGCTTTCTGTCTCTGAGGGAGCAGACTTTAATTCATTGGAATCCTGCTCGACGCCTTCGATTGGATTTCCCAGTTCGACCTTTATCGATTCCGAAGGCAACTGTCCGTCAACGATCATGCGATTGTCCACATCGCTCAAAAAACGCGTTGCAAAATCTACAATGTACCTTTTCTCAAAATCGTAGACGCTTGGGGAATTGTCTACATAGGAAAAATAGCATTTGCACAATGGAATGTGTCCGCCAAAGTGGAGACGCGCAAATTGCGGCGCCACCCAGCCGGAACCGTCGTTCCACGCCCAGAAAACCCGTTCTGAATGATCTCCTTTTTTAAAGACGACTGTGAAGAAAGTTGCTTTGCGAGCGTACTTTTTACCGGTCTTGGAGTTTGTGTACACGTAATCGAAATCGAACGTCTGAACTTCTCCCTGTTGCTCGTATCCGGAACCGGGATAGCAGACGACCGGAGAGTGCATTGCAACCCGAAATGAAATGCCAGCAATAAAATATAAATTGATTCTTTCTCCGAAGAGAGAATTTTCATATACGCGCGACACCTGCGCCATTGCGCCAGATTCTTTTGTAATGGCTTCGTTGGCTTGTTCGTTGTCGATTCCAGTCCAATTGTCGAATGAAGAAGGCGTTTCATGAACTGTTTTTATCAAATAGTCCATGTACTGCTGAGAAAACCCCAACATATTGGTTGAGACGTAAAGCGCTCCAATTAAAATCAATCCGATAGCGGCAGGAAGGTATATTTTATATTGCATTGTCAGGAGAATAAAGAACAATTAGCAATTTGCAATTCGCAATTGAGAGTTGCGTTTTGCATAAACTGCTAATTGTTCAATGTTAATTACTAATTGTGAATTACTGCTTGCCTTGAGGACGTTGTTGCTGCTGTTGCTGCTGCTGTTGCTGAGGACGTCGCTTGTTAGGAACTTCAATCGTGTACGGTCGATAGTACGAACGATACTTGGAGAACGTAATGCCGTTGATAACAGCTCCCAAAAGTTTGACGTTGACGGCGCGAGCGCGTTCGCACGCTTCGTAAATTCGCGGCAGTCGGCTGACGTCTCGCAATACGCTCAGCACCAGACCGTCGAGAACTTTGGCGAACATGAGCGAGTCGGAGTCTGTCAGAATAGGTCCGGAGTCGACAATGATAAAGTCGAATTCTTCTCGTAATTTGGCAAAGGCGTCAATGATGACTTCTCCTCGAGCTAACGCCTGCAAGGCTTCCGGGTGCGGATGCCCAGCCGGGGCGAGGAACAGGTTTTCAACTCGGGTTTCTGTGATGATTTCTTCCAGAGTAACCATGCCTCGGAAGAATTCTGAAATGCCGGGATAAAGAGGTTTTTCGAACATACGGTGGTCGCCAGGACGTCTCAAGTCGCCGTCGAAGAGCAATGTTCGTCGACCGCTTCGAGCCAGGGACGCCGCCAGCTGGCTGGATACGGTTGTTTTACCTTCCTTTTCCATGGAGCTGGTAACCATGATAACCTTGAGTCCTTCGACTTCAGCCCTGTGTAACAAGGCGGTTCGTATGTTGTCGATACTTTCAATCAACATACCCTGGACGCGGTTGTTCATTTTACCGCCGCGTAAACCGGAACTAACCAACGGCAAGTCGCCGATGACGCGCAGTCCCAAACCGTAGTTGATTTCGTCTGCTGAGTTGACGCGACGACCAAGGAAGTCCAGCGCTAAAACGCTGATAACGCCAACAAAGAACGCTCCAAAGCCCATCATGGTCAGCTTTTTAATTTTACTCTGAATGTTGCTGACTTTCGGAACTTCAGCCGCGCGCATCTCTGTAACGCGAGGAGCCGCTTCGAGTTCGATTTGCCATTGCTGGAGTTCGGAACCCATCTTGTATGTGATTTCCTTCAGACGGTTAAGTTCAATTTTACGGCTTTCCAGTTCAGAAGAGAATGTATCGAGCTTTTCGGCTTGATGAACAGCGTCGACAAACTGAGCGTAAATTGCTTCTCGTTGTTTTTCATAAACGGATTTATCCAGCAGGTCAGCATCAATAGCCGCCTGAATTTTTTCAGCCGCCGTTGGCGGAGTTTTAACTTTGCCTTCTGCCAATCTCTGACGAAGTTCTTCTTTAATCAGAGGGGTGAGCTGTTTGGCGCGTTCTTCAAGCTGTTTGACCGTGTCGTTTCTGGCGGTAATCATGCGCTGAACTTTGGGAGAATTCTCGCCGTCTTTGACAACCTGTCTGGTAGCTTCGATTCGAGCGTCCATATATTCAATACGCTGAAGCATTTTGGCAATTTCCGGGTCTTGTCGAACCATCTGCTGAGTTGCCGCTTCCAAAGCCTGCGCCTGACGCTGTGCCTGAGCTTCCGGATCCAAAGGCTGTTCCGCTTCCGGTAAAACCGCCAAACGAGCGCGGAGAAGTTCGATACGAGTGTTGATACCGGCAATTTGAGCGTCCAGACTCATGACTTTGCTTTTCAGCCCGTCGATAGTTTGCAGCTTCAATCGAGCGGACTGCTTGACGGCGTCAGAGTCGCTGGAGCCAACCTGGTCAGCCAGTTCTTTATAGAGATACGTCTTTTTATCAATTTGCTGAAGGTTGCGTGTGTACGCCTGTTCCAAAACGTTTTTACGGCGAAGATGGTTTTCACGGTCGACCGTAACGACTTCCTGCATGTACGCGTCTTTAACCGCGTTGACAATTTCCGTAATCATGTTGCGGTCTTTGCCAGACATGCCGATTGACATAATGTCCGTTCCGCCGGGGAAGGAAACTTGTATTCGCTGACCAATCCAGTTGACCGGGTCGACAACGCCTTTCATTTCCGGATAAGAGTTGACGTCCAATTCGCGAACGACCGTTTTCAAAACGAAGGGGCTGCGAATCAAAACCGCCTGCGCCCCGCGCTGATTCAAATACGTGTTTTTGGAATTGAGCGGCGACACAATGTACGGAGCTTGCGCTTGAACATTAAGCCACGCGTCTGTATAATACGTAACTGGAATCATAATCCAGCCGGCGGCAACGGCTATCGTTGACGCCATAACGCCTGCCAGTAACGCCCAGCCCCATCGACGGCGAAAGCCGTGAAGAATGTCGCTCGGTTTGGGCGCCTGTTTAACGATTTCCGGCTGCGGCTGAATTACTCGCAGTGAAGTACCCTGCTGGGTTACCGGCGCCAGCGCCGTTGACGTAGAATTGTTTTCCGGACGTCTGTCCTGATTTGGAAAGTTCGTACTCACGTGAATATTCCTTATTCTAAAGTTTCAATGAAAATTTAAAACGGATATAAGTTATACGTTCTGCTTATCTATTTTGTGCAATCAATTTTTATTGTCTGTATTGGAATTGACGCTGGAAATATCTTGTTCTTTTGAGCTTTCAGCATCTGCTGCGGTTGTACCTGGTCTTTCGAATACTTTAATTGGCGTGTTTTCTTCAACTTCCTCTTCATAATACAGCGTTGACAACAATCGGACTACGCCCCAAAGCAGAATTAACGCCATTGGAGCCATTGCCAGACCAGACCAGTCATGAATCAACTTTTCTGCCGTACCGCCGACTCCAAATATCGAATAGCCAATCCCGGTTACGGTGATTCTCATAATATTGACAATCAGAGCAATCGGAATAGCGCATAATAAAATGATCAGGTTTTCCCACCAGGTTCGCTGGCTGATCAAAACAAAAAATATGGACAAAGCTACAAAAATTGTTGTCATGCGAAGTCCGCTGCACGCTCCGACGACGTTGAGCGGAATGTCATTAATAGTAATGACGTTGCCTGACTGTGTAGCGACAAATCCCATCAGCTGAAGCATAAAGGCGCTTGCCGTTGTTGCCCAAAGCTGCATCGGTTCGAGCATGTGTCGTTCAAGCCCCCAGTACAACGGGAACATGAAAAACAAAATAAAGCAGACTGGACCTGCCCATCTGAACAGCGGCCAGCCGCCGGCTATTAAAAAGCAGAACGCCACTGCGGGAACGAATGACATCTGCATGACAAATTCCTGTGCAAAAAATTCTGCAAGGTACGAGCCTAAAAGAGTAGCTGTCAGCAAGCCCAATCCAACCCATCGCTGCCACATCGGAAACGGTCGATAAGGTTCTCGCCGAAGCCATAGCAGAGCCGCTGCCATAAACGGAATTAAATATCCGTGAGAATACAGTTCTGTATTCCAGGAATCCATGGCTATTTGCAGCGATTTGGAATACGCAAGCGTCAGCGCGACAAGCAAAATTCCAAACATCGCCCACATAGAAATTTCTTCTTTAGCGTATATGTTTCGCTCTTCTGCCGCAGTTTCTGGCGGCATTGACGGCGTGGGGTCGTTAGGTTGAGTTGACTGAGTTTGACTCATACGATATAATAAATGCGAACTATTAACTTTAATCTTTAGAGCGTTTTAATATAAAAACGTTCCCGATTTTATAATTTGTAATGTGCAAACGCGTCTCTCGAATCCAATTTCGATTCCTGAGAGTGCGCTTTGCGCCTATTTACACTCATTCACATTATATTAAATACGGATTTTTCTCCAATATCCCCTTATACTTTTTTTTCTCTTTTAAAAATTTTTTCAAAAATCCCTTTAAGATATTATTGCATAAATCAGATTTGATACCTTTCAGGATTTTGACAATTCATTCAAAAATAACAATTTAGAAAAATGAATTATACCGGGAAAATAGACAAGATAAAAAATATGTGTAAAACGCAAATCCTTGGAGGACGCTTTGCGTAATTACTAATTACTAATCACTAATTACTAATTAGACCCCGCTCCCTATTCCCTATTCCCTGTTAACTGATATAATACCCGTCTATGATTTATACAAAAACGTATTCTAACGGACTGACTTTGCTGGCGGAATCGATGCCGTATTTGAAGTCCTGCGCTTTTTCTTTGGAAATGCCGGCAGGGGTTGGATACGAAAATCCGTCTCGCCGCGGGGTAGCGTCGTTTTGCTGTGAGATGGCGCTTCGAGGCTGCGGTCGATGGGATAGCCATCAGTTTATCGAAGAACTTTTGCTCCGCGGCGTCGAACGGGGAGAAAAAGTCGGAATTGGGTACGTTTCTTATCTTGCCGCGTTCCCGGCAATTTACCTTCACGACGTTTTGGAAATCTACGCTGCCTTGGCGCAAGAGGCGCATTTTGACGAAGAATCTTTGGAACCGTCTCGGCAAAGCGTTATTTTAGAACGAGTTGGGATAGAAGACAACCCGGCGTTGGTAGCGCGTCTGGCGGCGCAAAAGGACTTTTTCCCCTCGCCGTGGAACGAACATCCCTACGGCGATATTGACGTCCTTCATTCCGCTTCTTTGGAGGAGTTAAAGTCTTTCTACAAAAGATATTATCGTCCTGACGGAACAATTCTGTCCGTTGCCGGGGCGTTTGATTGGAACGAGCTTCAAGACGAAGTCGAGGCGCTGTTTGGTTCCTGGAAGTCGCAGGGGTCGTTGACAATCCAGTCCGCGGCGCCGACTCGGCAGAGTCGCCATATAGACTACGACGCTCAGCAAACGCAAATCGTTGTCGCCTACGACGGCGTTCCGTATTCTCACTCGGATTTTTACCGGCAAATGGTGGGAACGTCCGTTTTGGGGGGCGAAGCCAGCGGACGTCTGTTTACCCAGCTCCGAGAGCGTCAAGGGTTGTGCTATTCTGTCAGCGCTTATACGTTTATGTATCCGACCTGTGCCGCTATTTTTTGCTCTTTGGGAACCAGTTCCGAGAATGCAGAAGTTGCTTTGGACGGTCTGCTTTCAGAGATTCAAAAGCTTGCTGCCGAAGGGGTTACGAAAGAGGAGCTTAGCCGGGTCAAGACGCGGGAAAGAACGTCTTTGATTATGGAACAGGAATCCTGCGGCGCCAGAGCGGTCAGCATTGCTAGCGACTGGATAAACCTGAGAACGATCCGAACTCTGGACGAGCATTTGGCTAAAATCGACGCGCTGACCGTCGAAGACGTTAACCGATATCTGGCGGAGAATTCTCCTAAAGACTTCCAGATTACGATGGTTGGCGGCGAGGAAATTCGGAATTAGGAATTACGCAAGCGAGAATCTTATTTCTTCTTACTAACCGTTTTAACGCCTACTTGTATTATTTAGACAAAAGATTATAATAGTACGCAGTAATAAGTTATTAGGTTTATTCTAGCTAACGGCTAAAAGCTGGCAGCTAATAGCTAATTCTTTTTTCCATTAATAACAAATGAGCAACGAGAATCAAAATACGACAAGCATCGCGCTGGTAGGCGTTGGCGGTCAGGGAATTTTATTGGCGAGCGAAATCTGCGCTCAAACGGCAATGATTTGCGGTTACGACGTCAAGACGAACGAAGTCCATGGCATGGCGCAGCGTGGCGGGTCGGTGGTCGCTCAAATTCGATACGGAACGAAAGTCCACAGCCCATTAATCGCCCCGGGAACCGCGTCTGTTCTGGTTGCTCTGGAACGAATCGAAGCCCTGCGGTATCATGAATACTTGTCGGCAGACGGCTTGGCGGTTGTCAACTCGCAGCGAATCGTCCCGGTTACGGTTTCGATGGGCGCAGCGGTTTATCCGGACGACGCGAAGGAACGGCTGGAAAAGGCGTTTAGCCGACTGATCTATCTTGACGCAGAAGATATCGCAGAAAAGCTGGGTAACATTCGCGCCGCCAACACGGTTTTACTCGGCGCGATGGCGACGGAACTGGATTTGCCGGTTGAATCCTGGAAAGAAGCGATTCAGAAATGCTGCAAGCCGAAATTCGTCGACGTCAACCTGGCGGCTTTTGACGCCGGTCAGGCGGCGATGATCAATTAGCAATTAGCAATTTGCAATGAGCAATTACGCAAGCGTGATTTGCAGCTTTTACAGCGATATTGCGCTTGCGTAACTCCTCACTCCTAATTCTTAACTATTGCCTACTGCCTCTTGCCTACTGCCTTAAGAGTTTCATACTCTTCCCGGCTGATTTCGAAAACGGTTCCGTGCCGAACTTCTTTGGGAATGGAGAGTTTATCTGTAACGTCCGTCCAGTTGACGCCGTCTGCGGACTCGATTGCCCCATAATGATGAGCGGCGTAGCAGTCGTACAGAACCAGCCAGCGGTTGTTGACTCTAAACGCGGTCGGACCTTCAACCCAGTTCATCGGGGAGATGATTTTCCCGGCGGTATACGGACCTTCTACCGACGGGGCGGTTGCCAGCCAAATGCTTTTGCCTTCTACGATTTTCCCGTCTTCCGCCGTGCGCTTGAGCCGTTCGTCTTTGTAAAACAGATAATACGTCTTGTCCAGCTTGGCGATCATGCCGTCGATGACGTTGTGCCCGGGATTGAAAAACAGCTTCGTCGGGGAGAACGTTTTGAAGTCCTTGGTTGTTACAAAGTACATGCGATGGTCGAGGCTGGACTCGCTGGTTCCGTGTTCAGAAAAGCGTCCGGGAATGGTCGACGACCAGAAGATATAAAACTGCTCCGTTGCGTCGTCGTAGAAGATCTCCGGCGCCCACGTGTTGCGGCAGGTCGGCTCGTGCGACATGACGGGAATCGCCTGCGAGGGCGTCCAGTGGATTAAATCGACGCTGGTGGAATGACCGATAAAGTCCCGCTTCCAAGACGTTGTCCAGACCAGATGCCACGTTCCGTCCGGACCTTTGCAGATGCTGGGGTCGCGCATGAGGTTGTCGCCCGGCAGCGTCTGACGATACAGCGGAACCCCGCCGTTGACCTTGTCCCACTTCAAGCCGTCCTGGCTGACAAGCAGATGAAGCCCATGCTCGCCGTTGCCGGTAAAGTACGAAAAAGCAAAATATTGCTGACCGTCCTCCGCCATGGCGAGGGACGTTAATATACTCAATACGACTGTAAACAGAATAGCTTTGAATTTCATGATTATTTTGGGGTAGACGCTTTGCGTCAATTGCTAATTGCTCAAGGATTTATTTCACTCAAAGAACGCAAAGGATGTGAAGGAATTTTAATATTAAAACTTTGCGAACTTCGCGAACTTTGCGTGAGGCATTTCTTTTGGTCGCAAAAACATTCGGTTTTCTACTGTTGTCCCTTTCCTCCGCCGGGACGCTGCCTGCGCCTGGGTCGCTGCGTGTTTCGTTCCCATTGAGTAAACGAAACCGATCCGTCTTCGTTGAGACGGGTTTTGTGACAGATCTGAAGAATGACGGATACAGCGTCCGGCTGAGTCGCCGTTGCGGTGTTGGGCAGCGTGTATTCTTCCAGCTTTCGCAGAGCCATGTTTGTCATCATGCCGAAATGCCGCGCCTCGCCGCGTTCTTCCACCCAGGACGGTCCTTTGATAAGCAGCATCCGGTCGAAGGAGTTCATCTGCGGGCGCATCCATTCGAGAATTTTCGCCATCTTCGCCACAGCGCGGAACGTGAGCGTATTGTACCGGACGTCTGGCAGGACGTCTTCCGCCCGACCGATATAGACGTCGCAGCGCAGTTCCAGCTGGGCGACGATGTCAACCAGACAGTTCGCCTTTTTGTTGACCGACTCGCACAGGTCGATGTGGAGGTCAGGGCGAAGAATTTTGAGCAGAACGCCGGGCACGCCGCCGCCGGAGCCGACGTCCATGACGCGCTCTTTCGGGTTGATGTGCCGCGCCAGCGCCAGCGTATCGACCAGGTCGTGTTTGACGAACTTGTCGAAGTCGGTATGGCGGGTCAGGTTGATCTTTTCGTTCCAGTCCCACGCCAGCTGACAGTACTGCGCCAGCGCTTCGATTTGGGCTTCGTCGATTTTCGCCAGCTCCGGGACGTAAGATGAGTATTGGGCGATAACTTCGGTCAATACGGCGGGTGAAGTTTCCATAGTATATTATGTTGTACGGGGAAGGGAATTCGTCTTGAAACGGCGGTTAGTAGTTAACGTGCTCGTCGTCTGTTTGGTCGGACGCCTGTTCTGATTTGGCAGATTCGTCTGAACTGAACAGGACTCGCAATATGCACCAAAGAAAAACACAGGTGATAGTAATACATGCCGTCAGCATGAAACACCAGCCAGCAGTGGTCATAGGGTATGAACTCCTATAATGGGTATTAGGCAATAACTATTGAGGCGCTTGCGCTTCCTCTAGAACCGCGTAGCGGTTCAATATTAGTAGCCGTGGGTTTTAACCCACGGAGGAATTAGGAGTGAGGAGTTTTGAAACGCTGCTCGCAACTCGTAACTCTCAACTCGCGACTGTATTAATATTATACTCAAGATTTTAAAATCGAAAATAGGGGACGCTTTCGATTATATTCTGACGTATGCTTTATATTTTTTCTATATTAACACTCGATCCGCTATCCGCAATTTCTTAATTCACAACTTTTAAAAATTTATTTAACATTTTTAAGGAAAATTCCGATTCTAACAATATAGAGGATTCTGGCGCAGGAAGCGTTGCAGGATCGCTCAGGTATGAACGCATTAATTCGCATGGACGCGAAGCAGGCGTGAAATATAGAGTATAAGTCCCTCTGATACAAAGGATTAAGAAAATGTTCAGGAAAACCATTTACTCAGCGCTGCTCATAGCGGCGATTGTTGGGCTGT
The DNA here is from genome assembly GCA_902770245.1 of uncultured Planctomycetota bacterium. Classification (GTDB taxonomy): domain Bacteria; phylum Planctomycetota; class Planctomycetia; order Pirellulales; family Thermoguttaceae; genus RUG11551. The sequence goes on from CACXSS010000091.1 coordinate 10,053, forward strand.
GCAACATGCAGTCCGCTCAGGCTCAGCAACAGGCTTACGGACGTCAGTACGCGCCCCACACAACCGCTCAGGACTACAATCGGTTCATGCACTATCCTTACGTGTATTATCCGCAAAACTTCTGGTCTCAGGAATACTACCGTTCCAGCCAGGATCCGTACAATCGGTATCCGACTGAAATGAGAATCCCGCAATACGATAAACGTTGGATGAACTACTATCCGGAACAGCGTCGTTATCACATGGGGCATCACTTCTTCCTGGACGTGATGTAATCGAACAAAGCAAAAAGGTTTTCATGCTTGGGAACGTTTGCAGACGTTAGCCCAACCGGAACTTGTTTGTCTGTCGAAGCGGCATTAGCGCCGCCAAGAACGGACAGGCGCGCTGTTCGGTTTAACCCCAGGGCAAATATAACGTTTCTGGATCGCAAATGAACTCAGGGAAAGAAACCGGAATTTCAACAATCCTAAACAGTTCGACATTGTGTTGAAATTCACGGAGAATATGGGAAAACCGGCTTGAATCAGATAACGCGTTTTATTCTCAACTTCAACTGGGTCAAAGAAGCGAACAGAACGAAGAGTCTGCTTTGAGAAGGGAAAGAATTCTCCAACGGGGGCGTTGAAATCAACTTGGTTCCAGTCAGACGGAGTCTGACCGGAACCTTTTTTTATTATAGGCGAGAGATTCTGGGTGAGCGGGAGGGAGATTCTGAGAGCATGGCAAACGCTCAGTCCTGTGGGATTCCATAGACGAAGCCAGAAACCTTTTCGGGTCGCGGACGAAGTCCGCCGTAGTTTTTAAGCCGCAAAGAACGCAAAGGACGCAAAGAAATAAATGACGGTAACGTAGCGCCCATAAAACCTCACGCAAAGTCCGCGAAGTTCGCAAAGTAATGAAAGGCGGTAATGAAGTTCGCGAAGCGAACGTAATTACGCATTCGCCGGAACGGCGAACGAAATATTGCGAAACGTACATAAAAAAGACGCAGCCGAAAACCTTTCCGAGTCGCAGGTTTTACCCGCCGTAGTTTTTAAGCCGCAAAGAACGCAAAGGACGCAAAGAAATAGAATAGCGGCAATGGAGCGCCCTTAAAATCTCACGCGAAGTTCGCAAAGTTCGCAAAGTTTTAAAATTAAAAGACTCTTCCGGTAAGTTGGCGCTTGGCGTTTGCGTAGGTTAGTTCGTTCATGGATTTTGGCGAGCCGGAATACGTCTGCGCCCTCGGAAAATTCGGACTGGGGGCGCCCGCTTGCACGTGATCGCGTTTAGCGCTATAATCAAAATATACAATCAATAGTATACAGCTCAAACGATTGTTATTATAGAGATTTTATCCGTAGATTTCATAAGAACTTAAGATTGCTTTATTATGTTGGATATTAGAGAAAGCGTTTACGATAGCGATTATTGTACGACGTGCAGGATTACAAACGTTACTGTTACGTCCGATACAGTTGACGAAGTTGTCAAATGGGCAAATTCAACAGCGGATCCGTATTGCATAACGTTAATGTATTCATTTAAGGACCTGAATTTTTTGCTGGAAATTCCTTCTTTGAAACGCCTATATCTTACGCAATATCTTGTAACCGACGACATGTCTGCGGTTGAAAAATGTACAAATTTATTTATCATCGCTGAGGAATTTGAAAAGTCTGGGCATCGACAACAAGCGTTTTTCCTTGCCATCAGCAGATTGCTTGCCTAATCTTGAGCGGTTGTACTGCTGGTATACTCGGAGCCAATCTGTTGATCAGATCCCTTTTTATCCAAAACTGGAATACTTGCAATTCCTGTTTGGATCTATAACAACATTATCAGGGCTTGAACGTTTTGACAAACTCATTTCGTATGATCACGATTATGGAAAAAGACTATCAGACGTTAATGCAATCACACAGTTGAAGAACTTAAAACACCTTCGTTTTGGTAATTGTAAAAAGATTGAGATCAGCCCTATTCTTTCGCTCTTGCCAGAATCGCTGGATTGGCTTCAGTACGTTGCCTCTGCTGATTTGCCAAGTCTATCGTTTCTTAAACGGTTAAAGAATTTAACGTTTATGGCTCTCATTGATACGAATGTGCTTGACGGCGACGTTATGCCTCTTGCCCGTTTGAAAAAGTTTGGACTTTATCCTAACAAACGTTCGTATTCACATACAGAAGAACAACTAATGTTACTCCATGATGAAATCTGGAAAAATGAGGATAACGTTAAGTGATTAACCTTTTGAATAATTCGATGAAAATGACGTTAACGTGTGATTGCTTTATTGAAAACGTTCAATATCACTTTTGCTGGCGCCCTCCAGGAAAGTTTAAGATGGGCGCTCCTAAAGAAGAGTATCTAAAACAAACCTGCCGATGTGGTCAAGAGACGCTTCATATTGTTACGCTTACTCGCGGGTTTTGGATGTTGGATACTCCTGTTACTCAGCAAATGTGGAACAGTATAATGCCGAATAATCCCAGTTTTTGGAAAGGGGGGGAGCTTCCTGTAGAAACAGTGTCGTGGGAAGACTGTCAGCGTTTTTGTAAATTATTATCAGATAAACTTCAACGGAAGATAAAATTGCCCACTGAAGCACAATGGGAATATGCTTGTCGCGCTGGAACTCGTACTGCGTTTAATTGTGGAGACACGTTAAACGGCTTTCAGGCAAATATCAATGGCAGAGCAGAAGTTTTATTTGATGACGATCCTGCAAAGGCAGCGGGAAGTCCGTTTTTAGGGAAGACAACGCCTGTTCGTTCCTATTCTCCTAATAATTGGGGATTGTTCGATATGCATGGCAATGTGAGAGAATTTTGCGAAGATACGTTTAATCCGCATATTAGTCATCATCCGGCAATTGATCCTTGCTATAAAAATGAATCATCGAATCTTCACACAACTCGCGGAGGGAGTTGGTTATACGCCCCGATTGGCTGTCGATGTTCAACTCGCGAATGCGGCAGTAAAGAAAACGAGATAGGTTTTCGGATAATCATGGAACAGGAGTAAAACAAATTTGGTTCATCCGGTAAGCTGGCGCCTGGCGTTTGGACTGACCTGCTCAAAAGCTGTTGGTGCGCAGTTTCCTGATGAGCCAATAATTGTGTATTATTCAGGAAAAAACGTGTGATGGCTTTAAAACAAACTATGACTGCTAAAATTGACATTGCCGTTCATATTTATCCTAGTTTATATGACGTTGACAACCTGTTCATTCCAAAAGAAGAATACATTAAAAACGTAGGAGAAATACGATGGGAGAATGAATTTGATTTCGATATCCCACGCATGGAAAAGTATTTAATATGTTTTAATAAAGCGGTTTATGACATGACGTCAGCATATCCGTCAGCGCGTTTTGAACTGTTTGTTCCTTGTGGAATTTTTTCCAAGCCGATTAAAAGCCGATGGAAAGAAACCATGTACAAGAAATATCCTTATCGCAGTTCTGTCAAACGTTATTTTGGCGTAGAGGGCAAAAATGAGAGATTAGAAAGTTTCTTTTCAAACGCTCGTCTTGTCGTTTTGGAAACAGATGATTATTATGCGTCATGGCATCAAATTGCAATCGTCCCAGCCAATGCGAAGCTTTGCGTCGAGTTAATGGCGTATTCCAAATGGCATTTATGTATTGGAACCTTAACGACAAATTACGTTAATTATGAAAACCTGTTAAGCGATATTTCCAGTCAATTGTCTTCTTTGGAATACGTATCGTTTGAGCAGGCGTTTTATTTGATGACCAAGTATGTAGCTTCCAATCCATCGTCTTGTTATATAACGTTGGACGGCGAATTTGACGATCCTGACACCTCGGCAGCGGTTTATTCATTCAAAGACAATATTGACAGTTGCTGGAATGTAATCAAACATAAGGCGGAACAATAATCTGTGGATTAAATAGATTTATGTGGACTTCGTCCTTAAAGTAAGGGAAGCCGCGATTCGGAAAGGTTTTCGGCTTCGTCGAAGTATCAATGCAGGTCAAGCGACCAACGGGAGCGAGTATAATACGTTTCGCGCGGTAGCGCGGTTTGGGAGCGGCGCCTCGCCGCCGGGCTACATCCGGGGAAGGTTTTCGGCTTCGTTGTTTTGCTATGCACACTTCGAACTAAGCGTAACTACGTTCGCTAACGCTCACACCCACGGGTTTACACCCGTGGGTGTGAGCGAAGCGAACATAGAATTACGCTTTCGCCGAAGGCGAACAGGGAACGTCTGTCCCCGGGAGTAAGTCTCACGCAAAGTACGCAAAGTTTTAAAATTAAAAGGCTCTTCCGGTAAGTTGGCGCTTGGCGTTTGCGTAGGTTAGTTCGTTCATGGATTTTGACGAGCCGGAATACGTCTGCGCCCTCGGAAAATTCGGACTGGGGGCGCCCGCTTGCACGTGATCGCGTTTAGCGCTATAATCAAAATGTACAATCAATAGTATACAGCGCAAACGATTGTTACAATATAGTATTTTTACCCACAAATTTTTAGAGGGTCAGAAAGTAATGTCGCGCAAATTACGTCGAATCAAACAATTTCAATCCCTGTTTTCTCATCGAGAGTCAATTTTAGAGACTGAATTATATTCGAAATTTGAAGTGAAATTCGGTTTGGAAATAACCGGGGAGAAGTTGCGTCCTGACGACGTTGACGCGTTTCTCGGGCTTTTACATACTCACGGGTTCAATAAAGGAGAAGGAACCGCCCGCGGCGGTCCGCCTTGGGGCGCCTGGGCGTATCGCAGCAGTTTTGACAATCCGGACGAAGACTTGGACGATCGTCTTCTTGTCTTGTTATCAATATTTGAGCCGATACAGGACAAGCTGGATTATTATATTAATTCCGATGAATATACCGTGGCGATAAGAATTTATTATGAAAACAATCTGGATATTGCTTCTATAAGCATAAACAGCAATATTTTAACGCGATTGGCGCGGCTGTGCAATAACGTGTATATCAGCATGATCGGCGATACTGAAAAGGATTAGGAATTTATAACCAATTAAAAAACATTCAATGATAGTAGGAACCCCTCAAAAGTTTGCGATTGATTTTATCATAACCGACGTCGTTAACAATGCTCAATGGGTGTACGGCTATTTCTTTGTATGGGTCAATGGTCGGCGGTTTGGAAACGCTTCCGATAGCAGCGTTGCGATTAACGCCTGTTATGGAGGAATCAAAAACGCGCTTGAATCAGAAAAACGTTACGACATTCCCGCGTCGTCTCCCCTCTTTGCCTGCGTAAAGGACGCCCCGGACGCGTTTTACCAGACATGGTAATACAATGAGTTGTTTGATATTGACGTCAGTTATATCGGTCAAGAATCGTTTAACGATACAACGACTTTGCTGGCGTTTAATATCGACAACGCATTTCGTCGAATAATTGTTCAGCAGGAACGTCTTCCAGCATTTGACGTAACGGTCGAGATTGCTTGTTTTACCTCTGTTTTGAAGAGCTTTTTAATCGAATATGAAAAGTGTTTAAATGAATTTCTCTATTATACGGACTTATCACGATCTGAAAAGGAATTGGCAATTATTGATCAGAATCTGGAGTCTGATTCCGAAGAAACTGTCCGGCGTTGTTTGTATATAGAAAAACACAGAAACAATACTGCTGTGATTAAAACCGTATTGGATTTATATAAGAAATTCGATTCTACGGTATTAATCCGCGATATTCTGAAGACGCTTGATGGCTGGATTGAACCGGAATTGCTGTATTCGCTATGCTGGAAATATTGTCATCGGCAGGATTGGGATGTTTATTCTGACGTTCAGCTCGCCGCTTTAATCAGTCTTGTTCCGTACATACGCGAGAACCTGGATATTGAGGTTCTTAAAACCGTTTATTCCATTTTGGAAAAATCGGACTCTTCAATTCTGACAAGAACCTGTTATACTGTATTGTCATATACAAAAGGGCTTGAATTTAATCCCGATAAGTTTCCTTGCGATAACGAGTATTCCAATAAAGAGTTGGTAATGAACAATTGCGTTATAAAGCAAATTAGACGGATAATAGAACAGACGGCTTAAATATGGTTCTTCTGGCAAGTCCGTATCTGTGAGTTAAAATAGGTTTATTTAAGGGCTATGAAGTCTCACACGGACAAAAGGCGTTCGCTGATTGTTTCTTTGCGCACTTTGCGTTCTTTGCGGCTTAAAAACTTCGGCGGACTTCGTCCGCGACCCGGAAAGGTTTTTGGCTTCGTCTATGGGGAATAGCGGGGCGGATTTGCTTTTCGTTTCTTTCGTGCTTTTCGTGT